>LJTR01000306.1 GCA_001303465.1 Phycisphaerae bacterium SG8_4 | reverse complement strand
GGCGTCAAGAAGCTCGACAGGAAGGCCGACTACTGCACCAAGGGCCTCGTCGACGGCGACAACTCCGGCAGCGCCTCGTTCGACTGGGCCCAGAAACCGGGAGCGTCCGTCAAGAAGATCATGGATAGCATCTCGCTGCCTCTGGCCGAGGCGGACTACTTCCCAGGTGGTGGAAACGCGGTTAACTTCATGACGCCCGCCGGGATCGAAGGACTCGCGGCCAGACTGGCGTACAGCAGCACCAGCGGCCTGTTCAGCATGATCTGGGACGAGGCGGTCACCACCGAGTTGCCGGCCAAACTCGCCAGGGCGATGTGTGAGTTGACCACCCCCATCTGGCCCCACACATTCGTCGTTCCGAAATATGCCAGCATGGTCGAGTACAAGCAATACCCGCCGGCCAATCACTTCCACATGACCTGGAATCTGCCGGTCGCCCGAATGCAGCACTGGACGGATCTGACCGGTGTGCTCAGCGTTACGCCCTGGGCCGCGAGGCCGAAGTTCATCGAGGGCGTTGACAGGCCACTGCCCCTGGTCCACCTTCTAAACGGCGGCGAGGCTGCTTTCAAACTGCTGTCGGGCAAGTAGCCATACGGTCAATATGCAGATATTTGCCCATATTTGCCCTTTCTGTGGCGCCAGCGGCTGTAAGTGCAGAGCACGCGCGCATGTTTTTTGCTTGCAGTGCGGCCACACAATTGTAAACTCATGTGGTATCTCTACAATTTTGTTGTCATGCCTTTTCCTTGGTGCTTGGCGGAAGGTCTGTTGTGAAAGCGAAACTTGCCAGAGAAGCTGAACTGTTAAGCGATATTGCGAAAGCCTTCGCCGAATCGCTTGACCTCGAAGAGACATTGACGTCGATACTCAGGTCACTTGACACTCACCTGAAGCTCAGGAGGGGGACCATAGCCCTGCTCGATCCGGGCACCGAGACGATCGACGTAAGAGTGGCCCATGGGCTCAGCAAGAGATCCAGGAGTCTGGGCAGCTACAAGGTGGGCGAGGGCATTACGGGGCTCGTTGTTCAGAGCGGCAGGGAAATTGTCGTGCGCGACATTTCCAAGGACCCGCGCTTTCTGGACAAAACGAAGGCGAGAAAGCGGGGAAAGGACGAGCGGGTCGCATTCTTTTGTGTGCCGATAAAGCTGGAGGGCAGCACGATTGGTGCGCTTAGCGTTGACAAGCAAAGCGATGCCAAGGATGATTTCGAGGCAAATGTCAGACTGCTGAACATCATCTCCACCATGATCGCTCAGGCGGTGAAGCTGAACAAACTCGTGGAATCCGACCGCCAGCAGCTTCGGGACGAGAATGTGCGTCTGCGCCGTGAATTGAAGAGCCAGTTCAACATTCATAATATGGTCGGAAGCAGCAACGCGATGAAGGAGGTCTATCGCCTCATAGAACAGGTATCCAACAGCAATGCGACGGTTCTTATTCGCGGCGAAAGCGGGACGGGCAAGGATCTTGTTGCCCACGCCATTCACTACAATAGCCTTGGAGCGGACAAACCGTTCGTGAAGGTCAATTGCACCGCGCTGCCCGATACGCTGTTGGAAAGTGAGCTTTTCGGACATGAGAAGGGAGCCTTTACCGGCGCCGCAGAGAAGAAGATCGGCAGGTTTGAGAGGGCGCACGGCGGGACCATCTTCCTCGACGAGATAGGCGATTTTTCGCTCAACCTGCAAATCAAGCTCCTGCGCGTCATACAATTCAAGGAGTTCGAGAGAGTCGGCGGCATTGAGACGATAAAGACCAAGGTCAGAATCGTCGTCGCTACGCACAAGGACCTGGAGGCCGAGATTAAGGAAGGCGTCTTCCGGGAGGATCTCTACTACCGGATCAACGTCTTTCCCATATATCTGCCGCCGCTGCGGGAGCGCAAGGACGACATCATGCTGCTGGCCGACCACTTCCTCGAGAGGTTGGCCGCTGAGAACAACAAGGACATTTCCCGCATTTCCACGCCTGCGATCGAGATGCTTACAAGATACCATTGGCCGGGCAATATTCGAGAGCTGGAGAACTGTATTGAGAGGGCGGTCCTGCTATGCGACGGCGAGGTTATCCGCTCCGAGCATCTGCCGCCGTCACTCCAAATGGTCAAGAAGACAGAGTCAATGACCAAGCGGTCGCTTACAGAGATAATCGCCAACACCGAGAGAGAGCTTATCGTCGATGCCCTCAAGAAATTCGGTGGTCAGCAGCGAAAGGCCGCGAAGGAATTAGGCATAACCGAACGCATCCTGGGCTATAAAATCAAGAAGTACAACATTCACCCCAAGTACATCTGACTCGACATGCCTGTCGGGTCAGTGTATCACGACCTGAAGCAGGAAGGTCTCCAAGGGTTCTGCCCCTTCTTCCCAAGGTCTGCGATACAAGAACATAAGGGGCGTCTGTCCTGCGCTGACGGCCCTGAAGCGGAAGATTTCCCAGCCGCCGGCGCCGACCATTGGTGCCTCAGAAGTCTCGGATGGCCTGAACTCCGCCTCGCCGATTTGCATCAGGGTAGACTGATTGCTCTCGGCCTGTTCCCAGCTGTAGCCCGTAGAGGGATTGGATTCGAGCGTAACGACAAGTATCTGGCCTCGCTCAAGCTCGACCTGTCCGGCGTTATCATCTTCACTGACCTCTACAGTTTCTGCCGGGGGATATTGTTCAAACAAATGTTCAGCAAGGATAACCAGGTCATTGACATCAACGATGCCATCACCCCAAGGCATTGGGCCAATGTCACACAAGGAGTTGTTTGTGCCCCAATTGTCAGTCATTATGCACATGTCCGCCGAATCGACAATGCCGTCGCCGCTGAGGTCAACGACGGGGATGACACGTGCCTGATACATGTCGCCCCAAATCCCGCCAAGGCCGCCAGGTCTCTCTGAGCAGAAGTACAGCATAGATCCATCGGGCGAGATTAGCTGTCCAGTATCGAGACTTGGACTATTGACCATAGGACCGAGATTGAAAGGAACTTCCCACGGGTCATGGACACTTGCCCGAGTTGCCGCCCAAATGTCTATGTCGCCGAATCCACCGGGCCGGTATGGACCCCCGTAATCTTCCGAGAAAAGGAGTAATAGACCGTCGGCTGAGATAAAGGGAAAATTCTCGTCAGCGGAACTGTTGACTATTGGCCCAAGATTGACCGGAGGTTCCCACGGGTCATTTACCGTTGCCCGTCTCGCTACCCAAATATCGGCAGCGCCGTATCCGCCTGGTCGGTTATACGCGGAAAAATAGAGTTCCAGCTCATCGGCAGAAAGCCGCGGGGCATGTTCCTGCACAGCTGTGTTAACCGTTGATCCGAGATTCACCGGCACAGCCCAGTTGTCGCTCTTCGCCTTTCGCGTCGTCACATACAGGTCGGTATAGCCATGCCCGCCCGCTCGATCGGAGTGGAAGTAGAGCGACAGGCCGTCGGCAGAAACACATCCACCAACCTCTTCTTGTCCGGTATTGACCGGCGGCCCAAGATTTACCGGCGTGCCCCATTCGCCCTCTGTCGTCTCCCGCCGCGCAACCCATATGTCCCAGCTGCCGGATCCACCCGCTCGATCGGAGGTGAAGTAGAGTTCCAGACCATCAGACGAGACACAACTTGGACCCTCGGTCGTCGAAGTATTGATCATCGGCCCGAGACTAGTGGGAGTGTCAAATGTAAAGTCGGCCTTCGAAATCTCCACGACCATAAACAGCGCCAAAACCAATGAAATCACCGCCCCGTTCTTCATCCTGCTGCCCTTTCAAAGTTGTTGATCTTGTCACAACGTACACCTCTTCGTGCTCAGCCTCACCTTGGGGAGACAGTGCCGCAAGAACGCCATTGCTTACCTTCCTCCAAGAGCCTATCGAAAACGAGTCTCGGAAGTCACTGACACTATTGTGCGATTTCCATTGATGATTGTCAAGTGATGGATACGTATTCTTCTGGAATCCCTCCCACTTCTCGAGCGAAAAACAAGGGTCAAGGACTTCGGATAAAGGTTTTCGTTGTCTCTGATGGACCATGACTTCGAGTCTTTGCGGTACCCCGAGCAGGTCTGACCCAATCCCTACATCGGGTCAGGGCACCACGACCTGAAGCGAAAAGGTCTTAAGTGGTTCGGCGCCCTCTTCCCACGGTCTGCGATAGACGAGTTGAAGAGTCATCTGCCCTGAACTAATGGCCTTGAAACGGAAGATCTCCCTGCCGCCTGTGCCGACAATTGGTGCATCAGAAGTCTCGGATGGCTTATATTCTGACTGGCCGAACTGCTTAAGGATAGATTCGTTGCTTTCAATAAGCTCCCACTGATAGCCGGTGGAGGGATTCGATTCGAGCGTAACAACAAGTAATTTGCCCAGCTCAAGCTCGATTTGCCCGCAGTCATTGTCCTCACTAACTTCTACGGTTTCCGCGGATCGGTATACCTCAAACAGATGCTCTGCGAGAACGATAAGGTCCTGCACGTCAACGACGCCGTCGCCCCAGGGCATTGGGCCAATGTCGCACAATTTATTGTCTGCGCCCCAGTGGTCAACGATTATGCACATATCTGCAGAATCGACAATTCCATCGCCGTCTAAGTCAACGACTGGCTCGATTGAAGCCTGCCAAAGGTCCCAGCCACCTGATCCGCCCGCCCGGTCCGTGCCGAAGTAGAGCGTCGATCCATCGGGCGAAATGTGGGGACTCGCGTTGAGCTTAAAAGGAACATTGACCTGGGGCGGTAGTCTGGTCGGCGCGGAAAACGCATGGCCGACTGCTTCGCGCCTTGCCATCCAAATTTCATAATGGGGTGGATATGCCTGTAGCAAGCGGCAGAATAGGAGCATCAATTCATCGGGTGAGATGTCCGGCGTCCAATCACCACCAGTCACATTGACGTTCTCGAGAAAGACCGGGGCGCCAAACGTGTCTGATGTTGATTCTCGCGTTGCCACCATTATGTCACAGTGACCTCCCAATCTACCAGGCCGATGGGATTGAAGGTAGAGTGACAGTCCATCTGCTGAGATGCTCGGATGATTTGCATGCTCACTGTTGATCGCGGGCCCAAGATTGACCGGTTCGCTCCACGAATCCTCGACCGTAGCTCGTGTGACCATCCATATGTCGCCCTGACCGCCGAGGCCGCCGGGCAATCGGTTGCCGAACTGGGGCGTGTGGCCGTCTGAGAAGTACAGCGACAGACCATCCGAAGAGATGCTTGGTTCCCAGTAAGAGTATTGCGAGTTGGGGGGTGCCCAAGATTCACAGCAGGATCCCAATCATCATTTATTGTTGCTCGCGTAGTACACCAGAGATCGTAGCCGCCAAATCCGCCGGAACGATTGGAGCTGAAGTAAAGTGTCAGGCCATCAGCCGAAATACTGGCCCCACCATCATTGGCGGAACTGTTGACGTTTGGTCCCAGATTAACAGGTGGACCCCAGATAAACTCTGCATTAGCCACTGAGACAACCATGCCCGACGCCAAAGCCAATGCTATTGAAATCGTCTTTTTCATTTTCTATCCCCTTCAAAAGAGGTTCTCCAATATGCCAGTCTCTCGATTTCCTCTGCGCTCAGCGCTGCGTCATAACTTCACATGCCATTCACAAAATCAAAGAAGAAGATGTCGGGCACACAGTCCTTATGGTAGCGGCAAAGGCTCCTCGTCTGTCCAGTGCAATGCCATGATCTCTAGGTCGGCTCGATTGACCTGGCCGTCGCCGTTGATGTCTCCTGCGATAATCGTTTGGCAGACCGGCTCGCCAAAATATGTCTTGCTCGCTTTGGCCGTGCCGCCGTAGGCGCCCATGTTGACAAAGCCGCCAGTCGGAAAGGGCTCCCAGCCGATCGGACTCATGGGGTCGCCCGCATCAATACACGGACTCGTCACATCATCGCGCACCCAGCTTTCGCTCATCGGGTCCCACCGTCCTAGCTGAGATTTCAGGTGAACATCACCATTGTTGGGATCAGCGAACAAGGGATCACCGTCGATGTTGCCCTCGCCCCAGTTGAGTGTGCTGCCGCCTTCAACAGAAGCTCCAGCTTGACCACCGGCTACGTCGCTGTACGTGACGTTGAATCTTGTAGGAGCCTGCTCCAGAAAAAACTCGGTCCCCCTGCCCGCCGTGTTTGACCAGAAAATGCTATTGGTGACTGTCGCAGAAGCCCCATTAAAACAGCCCACTCCACCAC
>LJTR01000305.1 GCA_001303465.1 Phycisphaerae bacterium SG8_4 | reverse complement strand
ATCATCTCGGGCCTCATAGGTCTTCGCCCGCGAGCCGGTGACACTCTCGAGGTAAATCCACTCGTTAAACCCGAGACGTGGGACTGGTTCTGCCTCGACAATGTCTTGTACCATGGGCGGATCGTTACGATTCTGTGGGACGAGACCGGCACCAAATACAACAAAGGAAAAGGCCTGCGGGTATTCGCCGACGGCAAAGAGATTGCACGATCGACAACCATCAGCCGTGTTGAGGGCAAAATGCCACCTGCCGGCCCCGACGGCATGACCTATCATAGAGCCAAACAGAGAGTGCCCGACCGGCAGATACCCGAATTCTGGATAGGTGACGTCGAGGACCTGCCGGCCCGCTTTGCGGAGCTCACTGAAGGCAAGGTTACGATAATAGCAACATCTCCGGCACGCCGGCCCGTGCATCTGATCGAGTATGGTCAACCCGAGAAGCTCGAAAGGAAAGCCAATTTTAATTCCGCGATCGGGGCCAGAGAGCCGTCGGCATATATGGACAAGGCGTCGAGAAAGAAACCCGTGATTCTCTTCATCGGACCGGTGCACGGCGCGGAGGTCGAAGGACTGACGGGATTGATAAACCTTGTGAACATAATGGAGACTGGAAGGGATCTGCGCGGAAACGACTGCGCCGAACTCCTTGCCCTGGGCAGGCAGTGCCGGCTGTTGATCATACCGGATGGTAATCCTGATGGAATCGCACGCTTCGAGCCTCGGAGCCTCTGCGGTATGACGCTGAATGATCTGAAATTCTGGGGCCAGGGCACCTGGAGCGACCACACCTTCTGCGGCTGGCCTCAGAGCAAACGCCAGCATCCGATGGTCGGTGACAACGTCGGATTTCTGGGCTGCTACTTCAACGATACTGGAATCAATCCCATGCACGACGAGTTCTTCGCCCCGATGGGCCCCGAAGCGCCGGCAATATTGAACGTTGCCCGGCAGCATGGCCCTGATCTGGCGGTCTCACTCCACAGCCACGCCAGTAACCCGGCACTGTTGCGCCCGGCATACGTCACTGCGGAGATCCAGGAGGATGTTCGCACACTGGCCAAGCGGTGCTACGAGCTTCTCGCCGACCGTGGCCTGCCACACGGCAGTCCTCCCACTGTCAAGCCGGAGGGCGGCGAGAATCCCAGTCCGTTCAATCTGACCAGCGCAATCTATCACATAAGCGGCGCCAGCTCCTTCACGTTTGAATGTCCCCACGGACTGACAGAGGGCTGTCAAGTCAACTTCGAGCAGATTCTCGATATCCAATTGACACTTTATGAGGCTATGATGCGACATGAAATCGACAAGAAGAAGAGTTAGATACAGCTCGTTTCCACGTGTGACTTCGGCGCTGGCCACGTTGCTGCTGCTCGCAACAGCTTCGGCCCAGGGGCAACAATTGCAACTGGATGAACGTCACGCCCAGCCCGGCGAATGGGGTTACCGCCCCGCCAACGGCGCTGTAAGCCGGGTGAATCCGCCTGCCTTTAGCTGGCGGCCCCAGGGCTCTGTCACGTGGGAAATCGAGTGCGGCCGCGGCAACGCATTCGACAAGATCGAATACCGGGCCAAGGATTTGGAGTTCAACGTTCACTGCCCTGCCCAGACCTTTACCCCGGGGATGTACAGTTGGCGATACCGCGGCATGGATAAGAATGGGCGCTATACAAGATGGAGCAAGCCGCGGACCTTCACTATTGCAGCCGATGCCGCTGCCCTGCCGCTGCCGGCCCGCGCCGAGCTCATAGCCCGCATTCCGAAAAGCCATCCGCGGCTGTTCATGCGCCCCGAGAACCTTGATCGCCTGCGCGAATCGGCACGTGGCAAGATGAAGGCCGAGTATAACGAGCTCGTCAAAGACTGCCAAAGACTGCTGTCCAGGCCGCCTGCAACGAAAGAGCCGCCAACGTATCCCGAAGGTATCGTCCGGGGCAGCGATCCCTGGCGGGACATCTGGTGGGGCAATCGGACTTATACGATCAGGGCTCTGAACGCCGCCGCGACACTCGCATTCACGCGATTGCTGGGCGGCCAGGAGGAATACGGCCTGGAGGCCAAGCGAATTCTGCTCGAATGCGCCAAGTGGGACCCTAAGGGCAGTACGGGCTACCGCTACAACGACGAGGCGGGGATGCCCTACAACTATTACTTCTCGCGCACGTATTCTTTCGTCAACGACCTGCTCAACGAAGAGCAGAAGGAACTCTGCCGAAAGGTAATGAAGATCCGCGGCGACGAGATGTATCGGCATCTTTGCCCGGGCCATCTGTGGAGGCCCTACGGCAGTCACGCCAACCGTGCGTGGCATTTTCTCGGTGAGATCGGTGTCGCCTTTCTTGGCGAAGTCGAGGGCGCCGAGGACTGGGTCTGGTTCGCAACCAACGTCTTTTTCAACGTGTACCCGGTCTGGTGCGATGACGACGGCGGCTGGCACGAGGGCTCCTCGTACTGGTCGAGCTACCAGGGGCGGTTCACGTGGTGGGCCGATGTGATGCGAGAGGCGATGGGCATCGACGCCTACGATAAGCCATTCTATTCGAAGGCGGGCTACTACGCCATGTACCTTCTGCCGCCGGGCAAGGTGGGCGGCGGCTTCGGGGACCTGACCGCAAGACGCACGGCCAGAAGCAACGTACCGCTGGTGAGCAGTTTCGCCGCACAGGCTCAGAACGGGCACTGGCAGTGGTATGTTGAGCAACTCGGCGGCCCGGCGAATGCAGATGGCTATATCGGCTTTATCCGGGGCCAGCTTCCAGACGTCACCGCTGTACCGCCGGATGAGATGCCAACCTCGCGTCTGTTCGCAGGTACTGGCCAGGCCTACCTCAACACCAACCTGACTGACGCCGGGAACAGCGTACAGGTTGTGTTCAAGTCGAGCCCTTTCGGCACTCAGTCCCACGGCTACGAGGCGAACAATTCCTTCCTGCTCTGGGCCTACGGCAAGCGCCTGTTGATCCGCTCGGGCTACCGTGACAGCTACGGCAGCGATCATCACAAGAACTGGATGTGGAGCACCCGGTCAGTCAACAATATCACTGTCAATGGAGAGGGCCAGGGCAGACGCACGGCCAAAGCCCAAGGCAAAATCGTCGCGTTCAAGACGACGCCCGAGATAGATATCGTAATAGGCGAAGCCGGCCAAGCATACGAAACGCCGCTCGAGCGCTTCACCCGTGCGATCATCTTCGTCAAGCCTGAATTGATAATAGTCTATGACCGCCTGGAGGCTACCGAGCCTTCCGTCTACGAGTATTGGCTGCACGCTCTCAACAAAATTGGCGTGCAGGGCCAGCACGAAGTTCAAGTCCGAAACGGCGACGTACTTTGTGACATAGATTTTCTTGCCCCGGAAGGCCTGAGCTTCAAGCAAACCGACCAATATGACCCGAACCCTCGTCCCCGTATCAAGCTGCGAGAGTGGCATCTGACTGCCACGACGCCGCAAAAGTCGAAACAAATGGAGTTCGTGACACTCTATCGCCCGCACCGGGCTGGCGACGAGGTCGACGGAGCCGGCACATTGCGATCGGTCGCCGGCGGCTACGTCCTGACTGCCGGAGCATCCGGCAACAAGCTAACCGCCCTGCTACCGACAGACGAGGCCAAGACGCTCGAAACCGACGGCATGACAACCAGAGGCGCGGTAGCGGTCAGGCTCGAACACCCAGATGGGCGGCCAGCACAAATCGTTGAAGTCCGAGAAGGAGATCTGAAATAGTACGGAGATTGGATACGCTCGCGGCGAAGTGAGAATCGCGAAAACCCATTGTCGCCTGCTCTGCTGAACCGCGCCAATAATGCTTGATGTTTGGCGCAAGTTGCGGTATTTTTGTCTGGACTCTTGAGTTCGACAATCCAGGCTGATTATAGAAAAGGAGCGAAGCGAAATGTCCAAAGACACCGAGCAATTGTATGCCGAGCGGATGAATCGCTATATCACTGCGATGCGGAACGAAAAGCCCGATATGATTCCGATCCGTCCGTTTGTTGCCGAGTTCACGGCGAAATACGCCGGTTATACATGCCAGGATGTTGCGCATGATTACAGCAAGGCATTCGAGGCGGCCGTCAAGTGCGCGAAGGATTTCGACTGGGACGCGGTCGTTCCCAACATGGTCTATGTCTGGACGGGCTTGGCCCAGGCGGCGGGGCTTCGCTATTACGGTATACCCGGTATCGGCATCCCCCACACCATCGGCTTCAATTACATCGAACCGCCCGAAGATGATGCGTTCATGAAGCCGGACGAGTACGACGCGCTGATCGACGACCCGACGGGCTTTCTCTACGAAACCTGGCTGCCCCGCATCTCGACCGAGGTCAGCAGGATCGGTGAGGCCTCGACTACTCGTAACAACCTTGCGCTGGTCAAGAGCGGCATGGCGATGCTGCAGTACTTTTACGCCTTCGGCCCGCAGATCGCGCGGCTGCGATCTGAGTGCGGCACCGGCTCGGCAATCGCCGGGATATTCAAGGCGCCGTTCGACATTATCGCCGACAAGATGCGGGGCTACCTGGGATTGGTCGATGATATGCAGACCCAGCCCGAGAAAGTCCTCAAGGCCTGCGAGGCGCTGATGCCCCATCTGGTCAACGTGGGTTTGACCACCGCCGATCCAGGCAACCAGGTGCCTATCGGCTACTGGATGCATCGCGGCTGCGTGCCGTTCTTCAACCCGAAACATTTCGACTCCCACTACTGGCCCACGCTCAAGCCATGTATCGAGGAGTTCTGGAAGAACGGCCACCAGACTCTCTTCTACGCCGAGGGCAGGTGGAAACATCATTTCGAGACATTCCGCGAGTTGCCGGATTGCAGCATTGTCTTCCACTGCGATCAGGACGACATCTTCGAGGTCCATGACGCGCTTCACGACAAGTTCGCTATCAGCGGCGGAATCCCGAATGTGAAGCTGAGCTGGGGCACCGAAGAAGAGGTTAGGGAATTCTGCATGAGAGTGATCAAAGAGGTTGCAAAGGACGGCGGCTACATAATGGACGCCGGCGCGATCATGCAGGACGATACGAGCGTCGAGAACATGAAGGTAATGACCGAGGTATGCCGCGAGTATGGCGTTTACTCCGCTGGTTCGTACGAGACCCCGACCAATACGCCACCGTGTGATTTGCCGTCATCGGTAGAATCGCGCAAGAAGGTGAGAGGTATGGCGGGCCGGCCGACACCGGCTGTCAAGCCCGGCGTGTGTTTCCCGTGGGAGCAGCGGGTCAAGGACCTTCCCGAGATAACCGGCGATCCCGCCATGGTGCAGCAAATCTGGGAGGATGTCGACGCACTCGGATACACCTACATCTGGCAACTTTTGCTGTCCTTCTAAGGGTTCGTATTCGAGGCATTTTGTGGAGCGACATAACTAATGGGAAGAGCCATTTCGCTGAATCGACGCCGCTTTCTCAACTCCAGCGCGGTGGGCGCGCTGACCGCGGCAACAAGCGGGATTCTCGGATCGAGTTGCCGAAGCACTCAGAACAGTGCCAGGTCGCAGAAAAGAGTACTGGTTGGAGGTCACCCCTGGGTTTATGCGGCGACACAACCGAACTATGATATCTATCCGGTGCTGGACCAGATCTTCGCCGATATGAGTTACGCGGGGCTGGACGGAATCGAGCTGATGCACACGGCGCTGCGCTACCCTGACGCGGTCGAGCGCATAGCAGCGTTCTCGAAAGAACACAATCTACCAGTCATCGGCACATCCTTCAGTGGGCCAATGTGGGACCGGACGCAGCATGAGACCATCTTTGGTGATGCCCTCACCGTTGTGACGCGACTGGCCAAGCTGGGCGGGCGGACGCTCGGCACCTCTGTCGGCAAGGCGCCGCAAACCAAGACTCCGGCGCAGCTGGACGCGCAGGCCGAACTTCTGCGACGGATCATGAACCTCTGCCGCGATAACGGCATCGAACTGAATCTGCACAATCACACCTACGAAGTCGAAGACGACATGCACGATCTTGCCGGGACGATCGCGCGGATTCCGGAGGCCAGGCTGGGCCCCGACCTTAACTGGCTCCTGCGCGGAGGCGTCGACCCAGTGGATTTCATCGAAGCCTACGGCGACCGCATCGTGTTCCTGCACATTCGAGATCAAAACTCCGACGGAACGTGGTCCGAGGCGGTGGGTGAAGGAGCTATCGACTATCTAGCCATCGGACGGGC
>LJTR01000304.1 GCA_001303465.1 Phycisphaerae bacterium SG8_4 | reverse complement strand
GGATCGGATTGTACGGCTCTTTCGGGGGCAGCGTAAAGCTCCATACAATCCCCTTCCACGGACTCTCCGGATTTTCGGGGTTGATCTCATCGACTCGCCAATAATACGTCGTGCCCGGCTGCAGGCCTTCCGAAGCCGGGAAGCCCGGGAAACCGACAACCTGGAAGTTGGTCGCGATGTTTCCGGCAAACGTGCCCTCGGCGCCCTGTTCTACGTCGTCGTAGTTTGTGCCGAAGTACACATCGTGAGAGACTGCCCATGTTCCGCTCTGCCAGCTCAGGTTAGCCCAGCCCTGTTCGAGGGTAACGCCGTCGGCGGGGTCCGGCCCGGCGGCCAACGGGGCTGGGGGACCTTCCATTGTCTGAGCGAGTTCTGCTTCGGTCAGGGCCTTTGTGTAGATACGCACATCGTCGATGATTCCGTCAAAGGGTCTGTTTTCTGCTCCGATCGGTTGGTTGCCGATAGCGCCCTGTACCGCAGGATCGAGGGCGACAGAAGTGCCCCCCTTCGCGATGGTGCCGACCTCAACACCATTCTTGTAGACCTTCATGTTCGTGCCGTCCCACCAGACGGCGCCATGGATCCATTCGCCGACCTCGAATGTCCCGGCCTTTATCTCCGTTGTGTCCTGGCCGTCATTGGTCTTAAGCCGAAATCTCAGAAACTTCTCATTGCTAATTCGGCTGGAGCTGAACATCCATATGTGGTCGTTGTTCCCACCGCCGAACGCCTTCGAGACCATTCGCGGATCGTTGCCGGGCGTGTCCAGATTGTCTGCCTTGAACCAGCAGGCAATGGTCATCTGACCGGAAGGAATATCAAGTCCCCCGAGCGAGACGCGCTCTCCACCCTGACCATCGAAGTGCAGGGCTCCACCGAACTTGCCTGCTACCCAGTCAGGATCCTGGATGAACACGCCATCGTGCCCGTTCCCGCTCGAATCGATGGCAACGGTACCTGTTCCGTCGTCGAATTTCCACCAGGCCAGCAGATCCGGGTCTTGGTCCTGTGCCTGCGCGCAAACCCCCAGTGCGAGCAGTAATGTTGATGCGAGTAATAGACGTTGCATGAGATGTCCTCCTTAAGTGATGGTTGAGAAAACTCCAAATGGTTCAAAGGCCATGGTCCCTGTGCTCCAGGACAGTTTCGGCAAACATCAAAGACGCTCAACTCGACCTGAAATCTGCACTCGCACCAAAACTCAGCTTATGCCCTTTCCTCCATGCCAGGTTTGGGCAGATCGCAAGAAGAAGACCCGCAGATCCCAATACACAGAATCTACCAGTTTACCCGACTTGTGTCAAGTTAAACGGCATAACAACGACCTATATGATCCAGGATTCTGGGGATCCATGGGATTCTTTGAAAAATTAGGGAGAAAGTCTTGACTGATTAAAACAACTGTTTTAAACTGGCGCATGAAACACGTGTTTAGGAGTCTTCTGGTATGACAATGTCACAGGACAGCAGTGCTCTCCGCAACCCTGCCACGGGTGTGCGGGACAGGCTGCTGGAGGTGGCGGAGCAACTTTTTGCCGAGCGCGGTTTCGACGGCACGAGCATACGCGACCTTGCCGCTGCCGCCGGGTGCAATGTTGCCTCGGTCAACTACTACTTTGGCGGCAAGGAGAAGTTGTACGGCGAGATCTGGCGCCGCAACCTTCACTTGCTGCGGGATACCCGCATCGCCAGCATTGACAAGGTACTTTCCGAGAGCGCCGGTGTGCCTTGCCTTGAGGATCTGCTCCGCTCATTTGCCTGTGCCTTTATCGGACCGCTGGTGGACGAAAGTGGCGGACCTCGGCTTATCAGGCTGATGGCCCGGGAAATGATCAATCCCCATTTGCCTGCGAGCATGTTCGGCGACGATGTGATCAGGCCGACTTTGTCTGCCATGCAGCAGGCACTGGCGAAGGTCTGTCCCGAATTACCCGAATCGAAGGTCCCTCTAGTTGTGTTTTCTTTGATCGGCCAGCTCATTCACACAATTTGGGTAAAGATGATGCAGCACTCGATGGATGACGAGGCGTTAGCCATGTTCGAACCCGCAAGGGTAATAGATCACATCGTGGCGTTTTCTGCCGCTGGAATCACCGCTTATGCAGGAGGAGTAATTGAATGACGAAGAAACTGATTTCAATATGCTTGCTGATTTGTGCATCAGGGGCCGTACTGGTAACGGGCTGTATGGTCGGGCCGAAGTATGAGAGACCCGAGACTGCGGCAGACATCAACGACGGTTATTTCAACGCCGGTGAGCACATCACCGATGTCAATGATTTCGGCGACGCCGGATTGTGGTGGGAGCGATTCGGCGATCCTATAACGGCCGAACTGGTCCGCCAGATGCTCGAGAGCAACTATGATCTCAAAGCAAGCGCCGCAAGAGTCCTGCAGGCCCGGGCGGTGCTCTCCCAGGTTCATTCAGGGCTACGGCCGGAGCTGAACTACGCTCTCAATGCCGACCGTACCAAGTTTTCCTTCAGCTTCGGGCCCCTGAGCGGTGGCAGATTCAGTTTCGTGAATCAGAATTGGTCCCAGGGCATTTCAGTCGCCTACATTGTCGATCTATGGGGCAGGCTCAAGCATGGTGAGCAATCGGCTTTGGCGCGGTGGCTTGCCGCCGGGGCAAATCAGCAGGCACTCACTAATTCGATGATTGCCACTGTCATCGAAGCTCGCATCAATATCGCCACGCTACAGAAGCGGCTTGAAATTGCCCTGGCGAACACAAAGAGTCGCCGGGAGACACTGAGGATTGTCGAGCGTCGCTACAACGAAGGATTGGTCGGGCCCGTGGACGTCAGGCTGGCGCGTGAGAATCTCGAGGCATCTCTGGCACAGGAGCCGGCAGTTGAGCTGTCGCTGATAAAAGCTCATCACGCGCTCGACGTTGTTCTGGGCCGGCGTCCCGGAAGTTCACAGCAGTTGTCCGGGGCGTTGGACGCTCTGCCGGATTTGGAACCTGTTCGAATTGGTTTGCCCGCGGCGCTTTTGGATCGCCGACCTGACGTCAGAGCGGCCGAGTTGATGGTGTGCGCGGCAAACGAAGACGTCGGCGTCAGTATAGCGCAGTTGTATCCCGATCTTACGCTGATGGCCAACTACGGCACCACTGCAGATCGATGGCGGGACATCTGGGAACGTTTTTCCGAGACCTGGACGGCAGCGTTGGGCGTCTCTCAACCCATATTCGCCGGCGGCAGGCTCAGCGCACAGGTAAGAGAAGCCAAGGCCCGACACAGCGAGCTTGCGGCAAATTATGCCAACACAGTTCTGATGGCAATGATGGAAGTCGAGGATGCGCTGGTTTCTGAGCAGATGCTCCAGAAAGAACTCGAGCATACTGAGCTGCGCTTCGAGCAAGCCACTGCGGCCGAAAGCCTCTCGCAGGAGCGATATCAGCGCGGCGTCGACAGTATTCTCACGGTGCTCGAAACAGAGAGGCGGCGCAGAATCGCCGAAGAGTTGCTTGTCATCCTCAAGGCTCAGATATGGACGACCCGCGTGAATCTCCACCTGGCTCTTGGGGGCGACTGGAACGAGCAGTCCACAGGACATGCTGCGGTGGAACAATCTGACGGATAAACGGTGAAGAGAAAATGGCGAAAAGCGAAATAGACAAACCAAAAGCGAACGAACCGAGCGGCAGAACAGGGGCTAGGCCCGGCGGATGGGTGCGGTCGATCATTGCCCTTGTGGTGCAGTTGATCGTTGCCTTCGCAATCATCGCGTTGGCCGTACTTGCTGTGCTCATTCTGATCAAGTATCGCAAACCGCCACAGCGAGAGGAGCCGGTGGCCCTATCGCCGCTGGTCGAGGTCGAGCAACTGATGGTGCAGGACATTCAGATGATCGTGCGCGGCTACGGGACCGTCAGTCCGAGGGTGGAAGTGGAGATTGTCCCCGAGGTCCCAGGCAAAGTGGTCTACGTCCATCCGCTTCTCAAAGCCGGCGGCTTGATTCGCGCCAAGGAGCGGATAATTCAAATCGAACCTAGGGACTATGAGTTGGCTGTCCAGCAGGCTGATGCTACTGTCGCCGAGGCTCAGGTGAGGCTTGATACGGAAAAGGCCGAGGCTGACGTAGCACGTCAGGAATGGGAGCAGTTGCACCCGAATACGGAACCGTCTTCGCCTCTGGTCCTGCGCCAGCCGCAGATTCGTCGTGCAGAAGCTTCCCTAAAATCGGCAAAGGCTCAACTGGCCGTCGCCGAGTTGAGGCTCGAGCGAACGAGCCTGTCACTTCCATTCGATGTTCTGGTAATGGATGAGAGGGTCGATCTCGGCCAATACGTCGTGGTCGGCCAGTCGCTCGGCTCTGCCTACGGAGTCGAGGCGGTCGAAATCGAGGTGCCTCTCGAGGATGACGAACTGGCCTGGTTCGATGTTTTTGACAGCACCGCTCAACTCAATGGCAACAAGGCTTCGGCAAAGCCCTGCACGGCACAGGTCAAGGCCGACTTTGGCGGCGCCGAACATATCTGGGAGGGACGTGTCGTCAGGACAACCGGTCAGGTGGACAGGACCTCGCGGATGGTTTCGGTCGTTGTCGAAGTGGCTAATCCATTCGATACGTCCGGCGGCAAACCTCCGCTGTTGCCGGGCGTATTTGCGGAGGTTCTCATAGAGGGCAATGTCCTCAAGAACGCCGTTGCAGTGCCGCGTGATGCGGTGCGAGAAAGCAACAAAGTCTGGGCTGTTAACGACAACCGCCTTCACATCAGGACGCTGGAAATAGCCCGCGCCGACAAAGAGTTTGCCTATGCCATCTCGGGACTTGAGGAAGGAGCACAGATTGTCCTCAGTTCGCTTGACATGGTAACCGAAGGAATGGCAGTAAGAACGCAGGCTGACAAAGTTGCCGAGAGCACGCAGACAATCATGGGTGACGGCGTGTCCGCAGAAACGGAGGCGAATTAAGTGAAAGACTCAGAGGAGAAGAAGGGTATTCTTGGGTGGTTTGCCTCGAACCACGTTGCGGCGAATCTGCTGATGGTTCTAATCGTTGTTGCCGGTCTGATGGGGATTCTCTCTGCGAAGATGGAGGTCTTTCCGGAGTTCAGTCTCGATATGATAAACGTAACCGTGCCGTATCTCGGAGCCTCGCCGGCGGATGTGGAAGAAGGGGTCTGCCTTCGTGTCGAGGAGGCGATCGCGGGTGTAGAAGGAGGGAAGCGCATGACGTCGAGCGCCGCCGAGGGCGCCGGCCTGACCATAGTAGAAGTCGAGGAATATGCCGACCCAACCGAAGTGCTCGACGACGTCAAGGCGGAGATCGATACCATAATCACCTTCCCCGAGGAAACGGAAAAGCCCGTAATCTCGGAAATAAAGAGCCGCCCCAAAGTCATCTCGGTTGTTGTCTACGGTGATGTTTCCGAAAAAGTCCTGAGGAAACTGGCCGATCAGATTCGTGACGACCTTACCGCTAAAGAGAACATCAGTCAGGTTAGCATCGCAGGCGTCAGGCCTTATGAGATATCCATAGAGGTTCCCGAGGAAAGTCTGCGCCGTTACAATCTCAGCTTCG
Source organism: Phycisphaerae bacterium SG8_4 (assembly GCA_001303465.1). Classification (GTDB taxonomy): domain Bacteria; phylum Planctomycetota; class Phycisphaerae; order Sedimentisphaerales; family Anaerobacaceae; genus SG8-4. Next base: position 664 of record LJTR01000304.1, on the reverse strand, counting down.
ACCAGGTGACACGAGCGATTCGCAATTCCTCGCTTGATACTCCCGCCGGTTCGGTAAAGACTTCAGGCGGGGAGATTCTCGTCCGTACCAAGGGCCAGAAGTATTACGGGCCCGAATTCGCAAAGACCGTGGTGCTCACCAGAAATGACGGGACTATTGTCAGACTTGGCGAGATTGCGACTATCAAAGACGATTTCGAAGATGTTGATCTTTATTCGAAGTTCAATGGAAAGAGAGCTGCATTCGTACAGGTCATGCGCATAGGTGAGCAGGACGCGCTGGATGTCGCCGCCACTGTCAAGGAGTACGTAGAGCGCAAACGCGGCTTCCTGCCGGAAGGCGTCTCTCTGGCCCTGTGGGAAGATGACACGCTCATTCTCAAGGCGAGAATGAATCTGCTAAAGAGGAATGCCTATATCGGCCTTGTGCTAGTATTTCTGTGTCTGACTCTGTTTCTGAATATGAGACTTGCCTTCTGGACAACCATGGGCATCCCGATATCATTTCTCGGAGCATTCTGGCTGATACCTCACTTCGATGTCACCATTAACATGATAAGTCTCTTCGCGTTCATCATGTCACTCGGCCTTGTAGTCGACGATGCAATTGTGGTCGGTGAGAATATCTTTGCTCATCGCCAGAGCGGTCTGGGCAGAACGGGGGG
>LJTR01000303.1 GCA_001303465.1 Phycisphaerae bacterium SG8_4 | reverse complement strand
CCATGGCAACGCCTTCGGTTCACTGATCATGATCGACCCTCGCGTCGAGGATGACCGGGGGATGTCGCAGCTTAGCCGTCTGACTGCCGACACGCCTTTCCCCGAGGCCGAGGGCAGGCCGATTCGAGATTACATGAGGTACGGCACACCCTGGCCGCTCAGCGAGGACGATTATCTCTGTGTATACGACGCCGACGCGAAGAACCGCGGAATCTACTGGATCGATCGTTTCGGCAACCGCGAACTGCTCTATCGCGACCCGTCCATTTCGGCCTTGAGCCCGATTCCACTGCGACCGCGGCGAAGGCCGCCGGTGATTCCCAGCGGGACCGTGCAAACCGCCCGGGACATCGCAAAGGCCGGCGGCGAGATCCCGCAGGAGACCATCGCAGTGGTAAATGTTTACGACAGCGATTTTGCCTGGCCCGAAGGCTCGAAGGTCGCTGCTCTGCGAATCATCCAGGCCCTGCCGAAGACGACGGCCCCGCCGAACCAGCCCCGCATCGGCGTGGCCAACCAGACCAACGCCAGGGCTGTTCTAGGAACCGTACCGGTCGAGCCCGACGGCAGCGCATACTTCGAGGCTCCCGTCGGCAAGGCGATCTACTTCCAGGCACTCGACGAGCTCGGCATGGCCATCCAGTCGATGCGTTCGGCGACGTATGTCCACCCGGGCGAACAGATGACCTGCCTGGGCTGCCACGAGCGCAAGCACAAAGCCTCGAGCCAGCCTGCGGCCAGACCTTTGGCACTTTTGCGCGGACCGTCGAAGATCCAGCCGGATGTGGACGGCTCGAACCCCTTCAACTACGTCCGGCTCGTCCAGCCGGCGCTGGACCGCAACTGCGTTAGCTGTCACGTCGAGCAGGAAGCGGTAGACCTTGCCGGCGTGGTCGAGGGCACGAACGGGTGGACGCGCTCGTACAACAATCTCGCCGCCAAGTACGGCTTCTATTTCCATGTCAGCAACGGATCGATCAACCAGGGCGTCCACGGTGGCAGCAGGAGCATCGCCGGCAAGTTCGGCGCCAGGGTTTCCGGGTTGCTCGAGTTCATGGACGATCGGCATTACGGTGTGAAATTGTCGGACGAAGATTTTCATCGCCTGACGCTCTGGCTCGACTGCAACAGCGAGTTCTATGGCTCGTACGAGAACACCGTCGCCCAGGCGAACGGCCACATTGTGCTGCCGACGCTGGATTAGGCGATTTCCAAACGCCAGCCCAACAGCAGAACAGATACAGAGGGTGGCAGCCACTGAGTGAACGCAGTGAGCGAAGTGGATGGTTTCTCACTGCAATGACAGAGGCGCATTTTCTGCGGGTTTTGCAGTTTATTTTCCTGTCGTTTTAGTGTCTGCTTATTAGCCGGGCAAGTCGTTCCATTTCGTGCGCAACGATATCATCGCCAAAGACAATCGCATTCCGGCGCAGGGTTTCAAGAATAGCTCATTTGCCGAACACCTTTCGGCTCCTGTCGGCGCGGTTTACGCTGGCGGGCAGTATTGGGATGACGTGAACTTCAGTTGCCCGCGGGGCGCGGCAGGATCGCTGTAAATCTGATGTACCCAGGCTGTCTCGTGGGAGTACATGAAGTTCCTGGCCGAGGAGAACAGAACGGACGACTTGGGCAAACGCCTCTACGATGCGTGGAATCGCGCGGGCAAAGGCGCGCCGGTGAGCATTGCCGAAATCGAGACAAGCCTGGCCGCGAGCGAGTGACGTTTGCACGTAGGGTGCGCTTCTTCGCACCATTTGGCCTCAGTCTCTGTTGAAGTATTCGTAAAACACATTGTGCAACTGACGGCCCAGCAATTCCCAATCCCGGCCAAGCGGGACCTTCTGCAGCCCCTCTATCCAATTTGCATTCAACTCATACACAACCGCATCGATGCCGAAACGTTCCAGCAATCCCCCTCCGATACTGCCTGGGTTTCGAAAATTGCTGCCCGTGCTGCCCTCGGTAAACCACGTGTGTTTCCGCAGCAACTGCTCAAAACGCTCCATGTTGACCAGATATGGTTCCAGGTTGATGCTGGGGCGGGCTATGTGCAGATTCCCGCCCCCATCATTGTGGAAGTCGATCGCCAGATGGGGTTTGAGTCCGCGTTTTATCATCTCGTCCAACCACGCTTCAAGGGCGGCATTTTCAGGCGCCAGGTCGGGATCCGCAGGTTTGTCCCATTTCCGGTTCAGATCCATCCCTCGCATGTTGAAACGTGTCCCGCCTCGGGCGACCCGATCCTTGTTAGCCATAGGCAAAATGTACAGACAATACGTATCCAACAATCGTCTGGATTTCCGATCGTTCCGCAACGCATGGTAGATCAGTCCCTGAATCACCCAGTTGCCGCCCGGCTCCCATGCGTGCGCTCGAGCGCGTATGAACACCCGATGCGGTGCATTCACATGACCCAGTCGGACAATTTCCAGCGGCCTGCCTTCGACAGTCTTTCCGATTTCATCGATGTTGACGAGCGGGTCATCTCTGATCGTGTCCAGCAGTTGTTCCAAATCGCTGACCCGATAAGGCTCCAGTCTGGCGAGATAAAGAGAATCCGACTCCATGTGAACCTTGATCCGGAGTCGTTCGTCCTCAATTTTTTCTGTCGGTATGCTGATCCAGTTGTGCCCATCCTGGGAGATATAGCAGCTAGTATTGTCCTTTGCCGCCTGGGCGGGCATTCCATTCCAGATGTTGTAGAAATTCTGCAGCACAAGCGTTAGATCAGAACCGGCTTCGGCGAGCACCTGAAAATGCCAGTGCCCGGCGGCCCTGTTAAAAGAAGACCGCTCATGGTCGTACATCAAGCTGATTAGGATGGTCCCATCGGGCTGGATGTCCCAATGCAGCGGTGAGCCGTTGTCAAAGAGTGTGTTGATGTAGACAAGTGGCGTTTGCCGTTCGGTTCTCTTTCGTTTCTCCGCGCCGGCGCCCAAGTGTGAAGGAATCAGGGCGATAACTAAAGACAACTTAACGAATGACATCAGATTGCGCATGTCTGACCTTTCCCTTCAATGCCTACGGCAGAGCCATCAGGAGCGTCTTCATTGCCTTGGTCATCGCGGATTGATAATTGTCCGTGTCTCGAACGTGGAACATGAAACGCTTCTTTGAAGTGTCGTCGCGATTCCATCGTGTTACGCCGTTGTCACTGCCTGTGACTCTTACTGGGTCGAACGTAAAAACGGATGAATCGCCTGCTTTGTCCAGAGGTACTATATCTCCCTCACGCGAGACTGTATATCCTGCCGCATGGAGAAAGCCTCCCGTGCACCACATATGCCTGTCCATTGCTGCGAATTTCGACAGCAATACTTCATCCTTCTGTCCTTTGAGAAACCAGAGCCAGTTGTGGTCGGTGTACCTGCCGAACATGTATGCAAAGTAGTTCTGGGCCATGTCCGAGAGGTGAGGCAGTATCTCGCCCTGGCGAAACCTGTAATGGGTGCCGTATTCTCTAACGTCCCGCTGTTGACGGTTGCCCATATCTTCGAAGCACGGCATCCAATAGACCGGACAGGGCAGTTCGAAGATGGCGGCATAGGCGAATCTGTCGAGTGTAACGTTATATTCGAGCTTCGATTTTGGACTCATATCGGGAGAGCCCGTTCCGGCATTCAGATAGATCGCGGCACACTTGCTCGCGAAAAGGTCCGGGTTTTTCCTGCCAGCTATTGCGACGTCCCGGCTCTGCCCTAATATGTTGATAACCACAGGTTGAGACGATTGACGCAGAACGTGCAGAATCATCCTCACTGCGTGATGGTCCGTCGGCGAGGCGTAGGTCTGGATATCGGCGCGGGATTTCAAGGGTAGAGATGATCCCACGGCGACAGGCACCGCGGTTCCAGCGATCACGTTCATCTGCGCGACGGCCGCGATGTCGGGATTGCGGCCCCCACTGTTGGTTGGCGGATGATCAATGATTATCCCTTTGAGATCGATGTCACCACGGTAGGCCAGGGCATAGACGCACGCCAGGTCCCAATGGTCGTCGGGGTCCATATGAGGACGGAAAAGATCCGTGACGTGCAGCACTGGTATCTTCACGTTCGCTCTCTCTGATCCACTTGTGTCAGCACGTTCGGGGCTGAGCAAACTCGCCACCAGGCCCGCGGCGGTCATCCCCATTATCTGTCTGCGATTTAGATTTTTCACGGTTGCTTCCTCTGATGACTTTGTTTCATCTTCCGTACCGCGCGACGAAATTTGCGGGGAACTCTCCGGCCAGGCGTACCCATTGCTCGGGATTCTCGCCTCGGCCGTCTTCGAACAGGAAGATGCCCCGATAGTCGATGGCCTCTATCGCGGCGAACACCTCGCCCCATTCAATGATGCCATCGGGATGCATCGGGGCACGATGGTCTGGCTTGGTTTCAAGGTTGAAAGTATCGTGCAGGTGCAGATGCCAGACACGCCTGCCGCCCTGGGCCATGACATCGGCTGCCCGGCCCTTCTTGACCATCGGGTTGATGCCGTCGGCGTCACGAATATGTCCGATATCCACGGTAAGGCCAAATCGATCCGAGCCGATCCTGTCAACGAAGGCTGCGTATGGTTTCAGACCACCCCGCATATTCTCGACGGTCAGACGAATGCGCATGTCCCTGGTTTTATCGAGCATCTCTGTGACGGTCTTACTTGACTGATCGTTCGTGCCGAAGTGGGCCACGACGATGCCGGCCCCGATACGCTCGGCGAAGCGAATCTCATCGAGCAGGTGCGCCGCTGCGGCGAGGCGCTGATCCTCGTCCGTGTGATTGTATCTTAGCTGCAGGTTTGCGTGTATTGAGACTATGCGGACCTCTTGTCGCTTGCACTCGGCGAGAATCTCTGAAACCTGCGCTCGGTCGTGCATGTCAATACGCTCGGGTATCATCGTCAGCTCGATATGTCTGATTCCGGCGGCGCGGATCGCGGCAATGTGGCGTGCGGACAGACGCTCCTTCTGGTAGACGGCTGTCGAAATGCCGAGGCGGGCAGATATCTCCTTGGCCGTGTACGGCAGCGCGGCTTTTGCATGGGGCCCTCGCGTGCCGGCAACCAGCGCAGCTCCGCCCAGCGCTGCGCGTTTGAGAAAGCTACGACGAGTGGTTGAATGCGTCATGATCTTGTCCCATCCCATAATTGACCGCCCGCTCGGCAACATAGTCTGTCGGTGTCCGCGGGTTCATTCAACCGTTACCCAGACCGGCGCCGACCACATCAGGTTTTCGTCCTTCTGCGTGACCTTCACAAAGTAGTAGTGCTCCCCGGGCTCGGGTTTGAATGTCGTCCTCCATCGCCTACTATTGGAGTGTGGCTCATCGGTCTGGATGACGGCCCCGTCCTCGAACAGTTCGATCTTGTCGATCAAATCACCTTCATCGGGATCATCAACCGCGACCATTACCTTCACGTTCGAGACGGCCTCGGCGATGATCTCACCCATTGTCGCATCGTTGACCTTGAAACGCAACTTGCAGTTGCGGTCCAGCGTTGAGTAGCAATGGCGGTTCTTAAGAGCGTCGAGTATGTTCCGCTTGGACAAGCCGGGTGCGAGAATGCCCGACCACGCAAATCGCGTGCCCCAGTTGGGACCGTGTGTGTCATCCGATCCGTCGGGCGCAATGTGCCAGCCGAGTTCGAGGGCCCGGATGTATGCCTTCTCCTCCTCCGGCCTTCGAACTTCCATCAACTGAAGCGACTTGTCGCCGATCTCGGAATACTCCAGTCCCCTGAACACCTTTTCCCCATTGCCCGGATGGTTGAATTTACATGTCACTCTGGCCTCGGCGGCGGCCTTATAGAATCCGTTAAGATCGAAGGGCCAGCTGTTGGTCTTGGGATCGAAGATGTTGATGTGCCCGATCTTCTTCGTCCATTCGAGTCCGGGGATCGAGACGAACTTGCCGTCCTCGCTTGTGTCCCACGCCGCCTCGCGCATATCGAGCCATTCCGTGTCGTCAACGTACTCCAGATGATCGGTCAGGACAAAGACGTCGAGTTTGGCAACCTTGCGTGCGTAGTCGTGGGCGACGACCGGCAGCAGATGTCCGTCCGAGTAGCCGGTATGACTGTGCAGGTCGGAGAAGTAGATCCTGAGCTGGTTCTCGACCGTCACGTCGACCGCGACATCGGATCGCTTGTTGGTGGTCTTGACTATTAGTTTCTGGCCGCCGTTGGGAACCATCCTGGAATTGATCCGGCCCGCCCGTTCGTTGGGATCACCGACCTGCTCCAGCTTCA
>LJTR01000302.1 GCA_001303465.1 Phycisphaerae bacterium SG8_4 | reverse complement strand
CCCTTGAGGCTGCCATGCTTGGCCTTCCTCGCCCTGCTGGCGCCCCTGCCATGGCGCAGGTCCAGCCTATCGAGGAAGCAGAGCAGCAGCAGCGCTCTACAGCTCTCTGGCTGGCTCGTGTTCAGACCATTCGCAGCAGGGTTGAAAAGCACAAGATTCGCCATGTTGTCTCGCCTCGTGCTTCTGTCATGGGGAGCAAGCTGCTGGTGGCTGGCTGGCCATGGGATGACGTCGAAGAGGCCTGCCTGTTCAAGGGCATGGACTCTGATACGCGCGCGAAGCTGAACGCTTGAGAGAGGGGCTGAACATGAGCAAGCAAGCACTGCACTTTGAATCAATCGAGGCTCTGGTGGCTGCTGGCAAGCTGCCCTCCAGCTGGAGCGGCAGAGATTCCCGCACTGGGACTCTGGACTTCACAGGCACGGCCTCGTGGGAGGAAGCTTGTGACAGGGCAACGAATGGCTGGCCAGAAGGGCTGGCCAAGATGGCAGGCGTTCTGGAGCAGGCGCAGGCCAGCACCACAGCCACAGGCGCAGCTCCCAGCATGATGCTGGACGTTGCAGGGGCATTCCCTCATGCAGCCATCGCAGCCTCTGGAGATGCGTTCTGCATGGTCTCGCCTCTGCCAGTCTCAGAACGAGCCAGACCAGTGCTGCGCCTCGCCACCAGCACGGCTCTGCCTGCTACATTCGAGCCTCATGAGGTGTTCAACTATGGGGCTGGGCTGGTGGCCATGATCGATTCGCTCGAACAAGCAGGCTTCTCTGTGGAGCTGAGCAGCCTGCGCTGCAACGACTCGTTTGGGGGCAAGGCCAGCAGCAGGTTGACCATTCAGACCCTGCTGAAGCCTGCAGGTGAGCCTCTGGAGCTGGAGCGCCTCGCGTTCTGCCTCGCCTCTGCTTCCTTCAACAGGCGCTTGCACTTTGCTGTGGTGGAGGCTCTCTGCCCTGCTGAGCTGTGGCAGGGGTCTTATGGGATGGCAGCCACCCCAGTGCGCGGGACTGACCTAGACGAGGACGTCTGCTTGCTCCCGGGTCCAACCATGTTTGGTCCAAGCAGCCCGCAGTTGGCCAGCCCAGAGGCTGCTGTGGCTGCCATGAGGGGCAAGGTGCTGGAGCTGCTCTCAGACCGCTACGCTGCCTTCCCGGCCATCTTGTTTGAGGCGGCAGCCTGAGCTGAGTCCAGCAAGGGCAGCTTGGCCACAGGCTGCCTCTCTGGCCTCAGACAGACTGAGCCACCAGCCCCACAGCAGGGGCTGGCATCATGGGAGACAGACAGCATGAGACAGACCGCTGAACGCACTGGAGAGGGATTCAAGGGCAAACGCCCTCTGTTCTCTCTGGGGCATCTGGCAGCCACCACAGGCGCACTGGAGCTGCTCCAGAAAGATGCAGACCTCGCAGCCCTGTTGATCAAGCGCCATGAGCTGGGAGACTGGGGCGACGTGGACTCTGAGGACTGGGCGACAAACAACAGGTCTCTGAAGCTGGGAGGGCGAATCGTCAGCTCTTACAAGCTGCTGGGCGCTGGGACTCTGTGGATCATCACAGAGGCAGACCGAAGCTGCACCACCCTGCTGCTACCCTCTGAGTACTGAGCCACCCCGCAGCCTCTGGCCAGCACGGCAGGGGCTGTCACCTCTCAAAACAGGATGCTTGAATCATGCAACAATCAATCGAAACTATTGCCATGATTATGTCATGGCTCTTCGTGGGCGCTATTGCTACGCTCGCGTTCATGTGACAGCGGTCGGCCCTTGGCCTGTAATAGGTCAGGGGCCGGTCGGTCGGTCAGGGAGGGTGGTGTTCGGTCAGGATGGTCGATCGGTCGCCTTACCGAGAATCTTTTTCCATAAGACAAACAATCCTTGACCGGTCATCGGTCGGTCAGGATGGTCGGTCATTTGGCAACAGCGACATAATCCATGCCACGCCCATAATCGCCACAGGGGAAACAAAGAAAATGCCAAGGCCAATCCACATTTTCATTTCATCGGTCATTTGCGCCCCACTTAATCGGTCGGTCGGTCATCGGTCGGTCGTTTAAATCATAAAATCTCGAATAAATCCACTTGCTAAATGCCGAATCGTCATATAACCTTCATCAGTCGCCACAAATGGGAGACAAAAATGGACCTACCACGCGAAATAGCTGATCTTTGCGGCATCATTGACTCGGTTGAATATGTCCCCGGTCTCGGTCAACCGTCACTGCCGTCGCCATTGCAAACGGTCAAAGACCACAACAATGTCTGGACGGTCATTTACAACAACAACGAAATAGGCTGGATCAATAAAATCGGTCTTAAGGTTCGGGATGAGTACAAATATCGAGCGGTCGCAGCAAATGGGTCGGTCAAACACTGCCCCAATTTCAATCTGGCCCGTTCCTTCATCGTAGGTGAGTATTACTGATGCGCGTCACACCAATTCGTCCGATTGCATATGTCGGTCGGTTTCCTCAAAAGCAAAGGGAAATGGGAAATGGAAAAGGTAATGATAGACGAGCCAGTGCAGTGGGTGCAAAATCAGGAACGCAGGAAGCTGAACCCCTCTACAAACCCCGTTTACATAAATGAAGCGGTTGTCTGGCGATTCGTGCGATATTCGATCAATCGAGCGAAGGTGGTCGGATTTGCCTATGGGTTAGGGTTCTCTGTGTTTGTCGCAATGTTCGTGAAGCTGATGGGGAAGTGAAATGAAGAACACAGTCAAAATCTCAATCGACGGCGTGGGCGCATTTGGTGAAGAAGGCAGATCAATTGACTTGCTGCCGGATGACATGAACGAAAACAACGTGGTCGTCCGCCTTTTTGACACTTCAAAGGAAGGACCAGCAAAAACAATCGCTATCAGCATCCCCGCTGAATATCTGCGGGATGCTGTCGAATGCCTTAGCCGGATGAAGTACGCAACCAGCCAAATTTCTTTTTAACGGGAGGCGCAGATGATCAGAATGTCAGATGAGTATCTGCTCATGAAGTCTCAGACCTACATCCAAAACCTTGAAGCTATCTTGTGCGAGGTGCTGGACTACCTTGAGGACCGCGCTGACGTGGTGGATGGCGATGACGGCAAACCTGAGCCAAATCGAGAGATGTCGCTAATGACAGCCATCAATGATGTGGTTGCCAAAAACATGTTCGGCGCATAGGAGGATCAAATGGCAAAGATCGCAGAACTTAAAGGGCAAACAATCGTAAATATCTCAATGGAGACAGAAGAGTTCTATGAAAGGGGCGATTCAGACGAAAGAAACGCCAAAATAACTCAATTAAATTTCCACATGGAGAGCGGCGATACATATCACATGTATCATGGCCAAGACTGCTGCGAACAAGTTTACATCGAAGAAATCGTTGGAGACTTAGGCAGCTTGATTGGATTACCAATCCTTGAAGCTGAGAAAGCATCAAACGGACCGAAAGAAATTGAAGGTGGCTATGGCGGCGAAGAACAATGGACCTTCTACAAGCTTGGGACAAATCGAGGTCATGTAAACATTCGCTGGTACGGGACAAGCAACGGCTACTACAGCATGGGCGTTTCATTCAGCAAAAATACAACCAAAGAATGGTGGAGCGATGATGATGACGATGAGGAGGGGGCTTAGGCCCCCGTTTTACTTTCTGCGCTTAGACCTATGAAATGACAGGCGATCTCGCAAATGGCTAGCAAAGACGGATCTCGACCGAATATTGTCTTGTAGATTCCTGCCTAACTCTTCTAACTCATTCTCTTCCCATGCAGGCATTCGCAAGCAACTAGCATATTTGCTTCGCAGCTTTTCATGGACATATGCTCGCCTTGAGCGAATATCCTTCAACAAAATATCTCCCAATATTGAGTTACATTCCCGACACGCCGGAAACTTGCGAAGATTCAAATGATTCTTGGTCTCTTCATCTAGTTTTGAAATGTAGGCAAGCGGCGGAACATGATCGTGACCGCTGGATTCTTGCCCACAATATACGCATGGATCTCCCTCACGGCCCATGATGTCATAAGCGCAATCATCCATCAGAAACGCTTTTCGGCGGTGCAAAACCATTGGAGACACTCCGTCCAATCCTTGCGAACGCTTTCTCTCGCTGTCGATGCGCCTTCAATCGGCAGTATGGACAACAGTACCTTTGCCATCTCCGCTGCTGCGTTCGCTCTTCGCCACAGGAGACACACACAAACTTTGCTTTTTCCTTTTTCATTTTAAGCCCCAATGCTGCGTATGATAACGCGTTTAGCTACCCTAGTAAAGACCACACCCGCCAATGCTAGCCAGCGGTCCGCGCTGCTCGAATTTGGCGCAAGAAATGATCGTTCCAGTCGTCACCCAGAGTTGGAGGGATCATCACCGTCGCTTTACGCTTGAACTGAACAATTAGGCGATTAGCCAGTTCATATGCCCTAGCTTGACCTGTGCAGTTCTCATCGTTATCGCCAAAGATGAAAACCTCATGCGCTTCGTCTGGCGGTCGCCATTTGGCAAGGAGGTTTCCGTTCACGCAGGCCCAAACTGGCATGTCAAACATCAAGCTTGCGGAGATGGCCGTTTCAATCCCCTCCGCAACGCCCATGACCTCCGCAGCGGGCATCAATCTGATCGCACAGCCATCTGGCAATTTGCCGGGCATGACCTTCTTCGCTGGCGAGACATTGGCCTTCCTGCCGTCCCTCGTCAAATATGTGATGTGCAAGTTAATCGCCACATCGTTGTAGCCAATGACTTTGGCAACCATTGCCGGATGGAACTGTTGATCCTCTGAATGAAAAACACGGGAAGCTTCCCGAACATAATTTACGAAAGGCCGAGATCCACCCATTCTGGCGCGTAAATATTTGGCAGCAGGCGAGATGTCCGCTATTGGCGTTGTGGCATTCCATACCTGCTTCATGCGTTCACGCTGGCGGGATTCCTCGTCGCTGGGTTGTTTGCGCTCGAAACTGTTCGAAGTACCCATGACCTTGGCAATATTGTCGGACACTTCCCTGAAACTCTTGCCCGTGACCTTACACGCCAGATCGAAACCGTCCCCTCCCCCACATTGGGAGCAGATATACCCTCCTTTGCTGTTCTGATCGTCCCAGCGAAAGCGATCATCGCCGCCGCAGATCGGACACGGCCCGTGCTTGTTGACCAGAAACTTGCTGTCAACGCCAAGAGCCGGGAGCAGGCTTTTCCAGTTTCCCTGAGCAACATCCCCAATATGTCCCACGACTACCTCCACATCGTCCGTTGATTTTTCGCTTTGGCGTTTCTGATGTTCCTAGCCCTAATCCAACTTGCCACCTCCGGCGAAATCAAAATAGCTGGACGCTCCAAGATCCAACTTGGCGGCTTGGACTTGAACTTGTCTTGATAGGCATAAAACGCCCATCCCCGCTTGTAGCCATGAGACTCCGCATACCGCAGAAGCTCCCCGTACCAGCGTTGTTGAACCTCTGGCGGCGGCGCATCGACCTCCATGCTCTTGTTGCGCTTGAACTCGTAAAGCTCGCCGTTGGCACTCTCGACCTTGACTTGCGGCGCAGGCTGGAACCCACAGGCAGGGCATTTGATAGACTTGGGCGGCTTCAGGAAATGGCACTGGGTGCATTCCTTCGGCAACGGCGCGGTTTTCTCCTTGAACGAAACCTGCTTCTGACCGTCGTGCAGGTCGTCCTTGTGGATGTCAGTGACAAACCCAAGCCTCAAAGTCGTATCGCTATGGTCAAGTATCAAACAGTGATCTTTCCCGTCCGCAGTACGCAAGCCACGGCCAATCATCTGCGTGTAGAGGATTTCAGACTGCGTAGGACGAGCCAGAATGATGCACCGAACATCCGCATCAAAGCCCGTTGTCAGCACACCCACGTTGCAGATGACCTTCGTATCACCGTTGCCAAACCGCCTGATGATCTGCGCCCGCTCCTCCATGTCCGTGAAGGCGTCCATGTACTCAGCGGCGATCCCAGCCTCCTTGAACTGGGTCTCGATGTGTTTGGCATGGACACGATTGACCGCGAAGCAGATCGTTGACCTGTTCTCGCCCTGCTGAAGCCACGTTGACACGATGTCTGCCACCAGATGGCCCTTGTCCATGGCAGCGCCCAAGCCTTTAAGCTCGTAGTCGCCCAACACCGTCTTCACGCCAGACAGATCCGGGTGGACAGGTGGCCACGCTCGATCAGATCCGCCGTCGTAGTGCAAACGATCAGCTTGTCCCATCTTCCCTTCGCTCCCATGCCCTTTGACCACGGGGTGGCTGTCAAACCAACGAACGGGACATGCTCCCATTCCGGCATTCCCATCCACTTGTCGTACAACTTGAACATAACATGGCAATTGTGAACTAGAACTCCTTCAGCGAAGTAAGAAGGGTGTCCAGAGACGTGAAGGTTGAATACAGGTTCATCGCTTGCTCGTTCGTCAAACGTGACACTTTCCAGCCTAAGGTCACCAAAAATTCTGTCTTTTTCTGATCCAATTCCTTCCTCAGACCATTGTGTGATGCCCCGTCGATCTCGATTCCCCATTTCATTTCGGCATTGGCTATGTCCAACTTGTAGTTCGTGGGGTATCCAGAATCCCTCGCCATCCTTGTCGGGATAGCCATTTCGGCTTGCCATCCTTCGCCCAAAGCATGGAGAAGCGCCAACTGTGGCAGTGGCAGAAGGCGACCATTTCCTCCTCTGGAAATAGGAGCGTGCTTGATCCGCAATAATGTTTCTCGCATTTTTAGGCGAGCGGCATTCTTGCTCATTGGGTTGACGTGCTTCTTCGAGCAAGAGATTGAGCAAAACTCCCGCTTGTTCCAGATATGCTCTGCTTCCGGCTGTCCGTTTGGAAATATTTTCGGGATCATTTCCTTCCCACAATGAAGACAGTCCTTCTTCGCTAAAAACATTCTGTCCCACGCCCAAGTCCTGCGCTTTGATCCACCCCCTTGCTGTGAAGAAGGGGTGTTCAGGGGTAACTCTGACTGATCGACCATTGGAGAACCTCAATGTCATAGTTTTCGACATCTTGCGGGATACACTGACTACGTACCCTTCGCCTGTCGCACAAAGTATTCTATCACCGGGAAGGAAAGTTTCAATAGGCTTCTCGCCATCGGGTGTAAGGATCATCGTTCCAACCGAAAAACACTCATCGACGATGACCAAATCCGCTGCTGGGATGGTTCGACGCGCCAAGGTCTGAACTGAGCAAACCTGAACCGGTTGGCTACCATCCGTCATTTCGTGCTGGGCTTGGATGACGCCTACATCGAAAATCCCATTCGCCCTGAACCGCTCGACCGTCTGGTCAATCAAGCTCAGCGCGGGGACGCAGAACAGCACCCGCTTGTCCTTCATCCTCGCCCTGTTCACCAGAGCCGCAGCGATGACCGTTTTGCCCGCCCCTGTCGGAGCCTGAATGACCCGCCTCTTGAACCCTTCTCCCAAAGCCTCAGACAGCTTCTCGATAGCCTCTTCCTGATAATCCCTAAGCTCCATTGCACAGCTCCAGTTGCGGCGATTTTCTCTTACTTACTACTAAGACTCAGATTCCTTGGTAGGTATTA
>LJTR01000301.1 GCA_001303465.1 Phycisphaerae bacterium SG8_4 | reverse complement strand
TACCTGGCGTGCCTCGATGCCATGAGCGGCGACGCCATCTGGCGCAGGACGCCGGACAATTCTCCAGATCTGTTCGAGGCACTCGGCGATTATTCGAACCGACAGGGCGCTTCCTGGAACTGGCGCACGACATGCTATCTCAAATGCAGCGACGATGCACTGTACTTCGCCGGGCCCCAGGTCGGCAAACTCATAGCTGTCTCGACAAAGGACGGCGAGGTCTTGTGGAGCGATCCCTACAACAATTTCCAGCTGATCATACGGGGCAACGAGCTTTATGCAATCGCCGGTCAGAACGATCTTAACAGTCCCAGCAAGAAGTTCGATCCGCTGACCGGCGAAGTTCTGGCCCAATTCGACACGGGTCGGCGCGCCTGCACCAGGCCCACGGGCACAAGCGATTCGATTCTTTACCGCGCCAGGGGCGGCTCGACTCGTTTCGACCTGGCCAGCAGCAGCCCACAACTCATCTCGCCGATGCGTCCGCCGTGTCACGATGGGGTGACAATCGCAAACGGCTTGCTGTACTGGTCGCCCTACGTCTGTGATTGCCAGCTCACTCTTTATGGGTTCACTTCTCTGGCGCCGGCGGGAGACTTCAATTTCCAACCGGATCTCACCGGAGCAACGCGGCTGGAAAAGAGCAAGAGGGCAGACAAGCCAATACCGAGCCGGCCGGAATCATCCGCTGATTGGCCGACGTTCCGTGCCGACAACACGTGCAGCGCCACAACAAAGGCGGTAGTCCCGCAAAACACAAAGCTGTTGTGGACGTTCGAGCCGGGGACCGAGATATCCCCGTCAAGTCCTCCGCCAACCGCGCCGGTTGCCGCCGGTGGGCTGGTCTTCACGGGCGGCCCTGACGGCATCGTTCGCGCGGTGGACGCTGCAAGTGGAAAGCTCACGTGGAAGGCCTTTACCGGCGGCGGCGTGCGGATGCCTCCGACCGTTTGGCAGGGGCGCGTCTTTGTCGGTTCGGCCGACGGTTGGGTATATTCGTTCAAGGCAAAGGACGGTCGGTTGATCTGGCGCTTCCGGGCGGCTCCAGCTGAGCGGAAGATCCCCGTCTACGGAGCGATTTCTTCGACCTGGCCCGCGGGTGGTGGTGTGCTCGTCGAAGACGGCGTAGCCTACGTCGCGGCCGGCATCGTCAACTACGACGGGACCTACGTCTACGCCCTGGACGCGGTGACGGGCAAGGTGAGATGGCAAAACGATACCTCGGGACACTTGAATCCTCAGGCCCGCTCCGGCGTGAGTCTCCAGGGTCACATGCTGCTTACCGACGGCAAGCTCTACATCGCAGGCGGCAACGCGGTCTCGCCCGCCGTTTACGATACAAGGGACGGCAAATGCCTCAACGACCCCGACTTGGTCCAGAGGATCACTCAGAACAATGTCCTCTTGACACAGGCTCCGCGTGGCTGGGAGCTTTCTTTGCTCGCCGGCCATGTCGTTGCATGCGGCAGACCTTTCTACGCCCATCCGGAATACGAAGTCTACGATGCCACTGTTTTCAGCAGGGTCTTCCTGACACCGAAACGTGACGGTCGTGACATTGTCTGGGTAGGTAACCAGAAAAACAGGAGGGTCCTGTGTTTCAATGGCGTTGACAGGCAGGCCTTGAGCCGAAGCATGGCGAAGCCTGCGAATCAGTTTCTCGTCGATTGGGCGAGGCTGGGCGTCAAAGACAAGCCGCGATGGAGCTACGACTGTAAGACGAGCACCGCGGTCGCGGTTTGCGCAAACGCGGTGATAATCGCCGAAGAATCTAAGATCGTTGCGGCCAGTGTTGATGACGGCAGGGTGATATGGTCTCACCCGCTGCCGGCTGCCCCAGTAGAATGGGGCCTGGCCATCGACAGGGAAGGCCGCGCCGTGGTCACCCTCACCGACGGACGGATCCTGTGCTTCGGCGCCGGCGGGCAAATCTGAGAAAATGTAGTGGGACAAGTCCCGCCCTACCCGGCTATCTTCTTCAGCAGCCAGGCCATGTTCCGGCCCAATATCTGCATGGTTTCCAGGCCTTCACTGTCCAGCTCGACCTCGCCGGGTTTCCTTCCGATCCCGACGTTCCAGTAAAATGAACCAGGTATTATCATCTGACTGATCAGGAAGAAATGATTAATCGAATCGAAGACGTGAATAGCGCCGGCTCTGCGCACCGCGACGACTGCTGCTCCGACTTTGCGCTGCAGCATGTCCGCATTGGCCCTTGCGACAAAGCCCGCACGGTCGATCAGCGCCTTGGTCTCTGTGGTGACATCGGCAAAGTAGGTGGGTGAGCCAAGGATTATCCCGTCGGCGGCCACCATTTTTTCGAGGCACTCATTCAGAATGTCATCGTCAACGACGCACTTCTTGTCCTTGTTCTGATAACACTTGCCGCAGGCGGTGCATCCTCTGATCTTCTTGCCTGCCAGCTGGACCAGTTCCGTCTCAATACCGGCGACTTTGAGTTCGCCGAATACTCTCCTGATCAATATGGCGGTATTTCCGTCCTTTCGGGCGCTACCATTGAAAGCTACTACCTTCATTGCGTTCTCCTGCAATTTACTGCCCCTGATTGAAAATTACCGTTCTTGCGCGGGCAAATGGCCTCACAATAATAGGTTATGGTTCTGCTCGCGAGCATCTACTGCCCTGAAGGGTATAACAGGTTATGGTTTTGCTCGCGGGAATTTACTACCCTGAAGGGTATACTCCCTGATGGACTATAGAGCGGATCCTCAAGCTCCAGCGCAAAGTGTGCAGCCGATCTTGCATGAATCTCCGTAGTGTCGAACACAGGCGTACTGATGTCTTGCTGGTCTATCAGCAGATGAATCTCCGTGCAGCCGAGGATTATCCCTTCGGCGCCGTTGGCGGCAAGGTTCCGCATTATCCCGACAAATTTCTCCCTTGAAGACAGGTTTACGTTGCCGCGACAAAGCTCATCGTAGATGACATTGTCTACCAGTTCTCGCTCACGTTCATTCGGCGTTGTCACTTCGAGCCCGTGTATGTCGACCAATCTGGCAACATAGAAATCCTCCTCCATCGTAGCCTTCGTTCCCAGCAGGCCGACTCTCTCGAGACCCTTCGTCTTGATTTCCTGGGCGGTCGCATCGGCAATGTGCAACAGAGGGACGTGAACGTCTTTTTGAACGTAGGCCGCAACCTTGTGCATCGTGTTGCAGCAAATCACCAGAAAATCCGCCCCGGCCCCTTCCAATCTCCGGCCCGCACCAATCATCAATTTGGTGAGTTCCTCCCAATTTCCTTCGCCCTGCAGCGCCGCGATCTGAGCAAAATCAAGAGAATTCATGACAATTCGGGCGCAATGAAGTCCCTCGAGTTTTTCCCTCACAACCTGGTTTATGGTGCGGTAATACTCGAGCGTTGATTCCCAGCTCATACCGCCTATAAGTCCAATCGTCTTCATGCTCTCACTGATCCAATTCGTCGCTGAAGCGCACGCGTCTAATGTCCTCTTCTAATCCGGTGGGAACGGTCAGCTGCCCATACAGTTCGGGCCGGCGGGTCTTGATCCAACGGACCCCGGTACAGTTCTCGCGCAGCGCCGGATCCAGATCGGCTACGACCATATCGTCGTCGGCCTTCCACGTCTCGGCGAGGATTTGTCCGTAAGGGTCCAGGATCATCGCGTTGCCGGTTCTGATCTCGTTGCCGTCGACTCCGATGCCGTTGCTGAAGATCAGGAACAGTCCGTTGTCGTGAGCGCGGGCGGGAAGCCATGTCAGGAGCCAGTCTCGCCCCTTCGATCCCTTGAGTTCGGCTTCGATTGCTTCCGGATTGCTCTTGCGGTTATGCCAAAGCGAGCAATCTATCACACCCATGCAACGCGGGCTTGGTGTCTTGCACCCGCCGGTTTGGTGAGGCGCCAGAAGAATCTCGGCTCCGTTCAACGCGGCAAGACGGACATTCTCGCCGATATTGTTGTCGTAGCAGGTCAGCACGGCAACGCGGCAGCCGTGCGGAGTGTCGAAAACGGTAAACTCCGAGCCACACGAGAGGTGCTCGCTGATAAAGCAGTGAATCTTTCGATGCCGTCGGAATTGCCCGTCCGCCATCGCGACCACGTAAGTGTTGTACATCTTCCCGTCGTCGGCCATCTCCACCAGCCCTGCGCCGATGGTTACATTGTGTTCGGTCGCCAAAGCCGTCAGGGTCTGTGACGATGGCCCGTAGAAGACCGGCTCGGCCATAGCCTCCAACTGTTCTTTCGTAAGCTGCCGCATGAACAGATAACCTGTGATGCAACATTCGGGAAACACGATCAGCTCGACACCCTGACCGGCGGCTTCGGCAACGTAGCTCTCGATCTTTGCCAGGTTTGCCTGTTTGTCGCCGGCCGCATGCTCGAATTGGACTGATGCAACGCGAATATTTTTCATAAATCCACTCTCCAGTCCCGGCTTTGCCGGGATTGTCGGTTTCGCCGAGCATTCTAACGATAGATGCCTCTTGCGGAAAGTCAAAAAGTCCCGGCTGGATTGATGCAAACGGCTTTGAGCTTTGCTCTGTGAACACGCGGTTGTTACAATGTGCCTGACGGATGGAGGCCTGCCCCGGCTTCTGTCGTTTGGCGTTTGGAATAAAGGAAGTCTACCAGGTGATAAGAGAACGGATTGGATCGATGAAGCTGTTTCATTATACGTGTGCGATAGTGTTGACGTTGCTGACAGCAATCTGCGGGGCGACACCACTGCAGCGCGATGGAGAATTCTTCGTCGGAGGGGACATCTCGGCTTTGACAAAGATAGAGCAGGCCGGAGGTGTATTCCGAGACTCCGGCAAGCCCGGCGACGCTATCGAAATCATGAGCAGATACGGCTGCAACTGCTTCCGGCTGCGACTGTTTGTGAATCCCACGGGCAGGAACGTAGTCGTCAATGATCTGGCCTATACGATCGCGCTGGCCAAACGAATCAAAGCGGCGGGCGCCAGACTGCTGCTGAACTTCCATTACTCCGATACGTGGGCCGATCCGGGACACCAGTCAAAACCGAAGGAGTGGGTGGACCTGGATTTCGAATCGCTCGAACAGAAAGTCTACGAATACACACGCGACTGCATCGGCGAGTTCAAGAATGCCGGGGTGCTGCCGGATATGGTCCAGCCGGGTAACGAGATTGCACCGGGGATGCTATGGCCGGATGGAAAGCTTTACGGCGTCGGGGATCCTGAAAAACAGTGGGATAAGTTCGCGCGGTTGCTCAAGGCGGGCATTCGAGGGATAGCGGATGCATCGGGCGATGACAAGGCGCGAATCGTCCTGCACATCCATTCCGGTGGCGATTGGTCGAAAACAAAATGGTTTTTCGATAATATCGAGGAGCGACATGTCCCTTACGACATCGTCGGTCTGAGTTACTATTCCTGGTGGCATGGCTCGGTGGAAGACCTGCGGGAGAACCTCCGCAAGACCGCAGCGACCTTCGACAAGGACATCTTCGTTGTCGAGACCGCGTATCCTCACAGAGAGGTCCGCGTATCGAGGGGCAACGAAGGAGCAGACAAGAACATGCGCTGGCCCATGACACCGGCGGGACAGGATGCCTTCCTGAGAGAGCTTATTGCCACAGTGAGCGAAACTCGCGATGGCCGTGGAATCGGAGTTCTCTGGTGGTACCCGGAGTCAATCCCCGTCAAAGGGCTGCGAATCTGGAACGGCGGCGCCATGGCAATGTTCGACGGGCAGGGAAACTCTCTGCCTGCTCTGAGTGCCTTTGGCGGTTTCAGCCAGAAGATTGATTTCTCGCAACTGACGTCGCCGATCATCTTCCAGGGCGACCGGAAGTACGGATTCCGCGACCCGGCGGTAGTCTATCACGACGGCGTCTTCTACCTCTACTTTACGCTATCGGAAACTTCCGCGGACGGCGGGTACTTCAACATGACCGCTTACAGCACCAGCCCGGACCTTGTCCATTGGA
The DNA here is from genome assembly GCA_001303465.1 of Phycisphaerae bacterium SG8_4. Classification (GTDB taxonomy): domain Bacteria; phylum Planctomycetota; class Phycisphaerae; order Sedimentisphaerales; family Anaerobacaceae; genus SG8-4. The sequence continues at coordinate 327 of LJTR01000301.1, read as the reverse complement.
CGTTCCCCGAGATTATCACGCCGAGAGACCGCAACCTGAACCACAGCAGCCCGGGCAATATCATCCGTTTTGAAGGCAGGTGGGTAATCTGTCTGCAAACTTATCCCACGCCAAACCGCGAAACATTCGGTACGAAGGATAGCCGGATATGGATCATGCGAAGCGACGATCTGAGGAACTGGTCCGAGCCGGAGCTGCTTCGCGTCAAAGGTGATGACGTGCCGCGGCGGGACATGGGGCGCATGATCGATCCGTATCTTCTTGAAGACGCGCAGGAGAAAGGCAAATGGTGGTGTTTCTACAAGCAGAACGGCGTAAGTATGTCGT
>LJTR01000300.1 GCA_001303465.1 Phycisphaerae bacterium SG8_4 | reverse complement strand
TATGATATGATCTCACTAGCGAAATGTCAATCGTCATAAGCGCAGAATTCTGGCCAGCGAATGGGGAGAATCCCTGTGTCGTGGTCATCGGCCCGGCGATCCGGACCGATCAAGACCAGTCAAAGTGCCCAGTGGGTTTCGCGAACGCAAAGATAACGCCGGTATTATCGGGGTCATTTGCTGGCGATGGTGAATCTCGATAGCAAATGTGTTGCGATGGGAACGAAAAAAAAGTGAGTTCGAGACGTTCTTTTTTTGAGTCTGAACGGACCGAGAGTCAAGAACCCGGGCTATTTTCGGGCAAAACAGCTTCTCAACTATGTAGTAAGCGACAACACTCTCGAACTGACGCTCGATGTGCACAAATCCCACAAGTCCCAAGCCAAGGTCGGCCCAGGATTTGACAGCTAAATCCAAAACTCGTCAGATCGTACAGGCCCTATGTTAATCATCAAGTGTTTGGATATCGACGAAAGCCTTTTCCTCTCTCGTCTTGCTCGGGAGCGGAAGATAAATCCCGACGCATCTTTGCAGGCCCTGAGCAAGCCGGCGGATCTGTGCTTTTGGGGCCAATGGTAGACAGCCTGCTGCGCCGGATCGAAGCGTTCAACACTGCTGGCCGCAGGCGCCTCAAAAGACTGTTGAATATTGTCCGTCTCGGGATTCCATACCCCATCAAATATTGCCGGCACATCCTTGTGCAAACCTGACTTGTAATTTCTCATCGATCTTCCTTTCGGCCGTATGAGTTCTACAGCAGTCTGCACCACAGAGAGCCACCTGGAAGGTGAGAATACGGGATATGAGGCAAAAGACCCCTAATCGTCACCACCCTTCTCTCACAAGCAATATAGTCGATCAGCGTTCGATTGTCAAACGATATATTCTATTTTCTATGTTTTTCCGCAAAGCAGTCCAAACTGCCGTCAGAGCCCCTGTTTGTGACGTGGGCCCATAGCCGGCTTCGGGCCGCTTTGGCGCCGCCAATCGGCCATTTTTACGGCTGTTCTTATCTTGTTGTCCTCTCTACCGGCGGATGAGCACCAACCCGTCATCGGCTTCGTCTTTGCCCTTGCTTTCGACCCCACGCCTTACCGGGCCTTTGGAAACAGGCCAACCCCATTCGACCAGCACTCGGATGTGGTTCACGAACGTCTTCTTCCCGGAGATGCTGTCATTGTTCTTGATTCGCAACTGAAGCGCATTTACCTTTTGGGCCGTATTGCCAAAACTGGTGATGTCCCAGGAATCGGTCGACTCCTTCTGTTTGCCTTGGTTGATCGTAGCGTTCCCGGCGAACCAGACCGTCGGCTTGTCGGGCCAGCCTTCTCCTATTTCCCACTTCAGTTTGCCCAGAGGAAAGCCTTCATCCTCGTAGTGTTCAACGTACAGCATGACCTTTGCTACCTTGGCGCCCTGTGGTATGGTCACGTTCGAAAAGTCGAAGGAAATCGTTGAGCCGTACCCGCCTTCGATCCGCTTGTCGTCGCTGGCCTTGATCGCCTCGATCCTGCCGTCTTCGGAGAGTCGCCTCCTGGCGTTGTGGTCGTAGGCGTCCGCCACGGTCAGGGTCGCCGCCTTTGGTGGCGTCGGATTGACGCGCACCTCGTACTCTTGGACGTCGGAGGCACCGGTGCTGTCGGTGACTTTGACCGCCACGGCGAAGGTCTCGTCTTTCTGGCCTTCGGTTGGTATCCAGCGTATCATCCCGCTAGCGGGCTCTATAGTCATTCCCGATGGCGCGGAGGTCAATGAGTAGGTCAGTTTGTCTGCGCGGTCGGGATCTCTCGCATCGACATCGTAAGCGTACTGTACTCCCACCATGGCGACGATAACGGGCTTTGAAGTAATCGACGGCGCGTCGTTGGCCGCCGTGACCTCGACTCTCACCGTAGCGGTGTCAGTCATACCTTGGCCATCGGTAACGATATACGTGAAGATGTCTTTGCCGTAGAAGTTTTCATTCGGAGTGTAAGTCAGCGTTCCGGTGGAATTGACTGCAATCGAGCCGCCCGCGCTCTTGGGCGCCGCCGTAATTTTGAGCAGTTCGTTGTCCACTTCGATATCGTTTGCAAGTACGTCAATTGTCGCCGGCGTATCCTCCTGTGTGACGAGCAGGTCATCATGGGCTATGGGCGGATCATTGGCCGGTGTCACCGATATACTCACTGTCGCGGCGGAGCTTTCGGCGGTGCCATCGCTGACTTTGAATGTAAAGCTGTCCAGCCAACTGAAATTCGGATCGGGTGTGTAGATTACGTTCGGCGCCTTGCCGGTCAAAGTACCATGCGACGGATTCCTGAGCACGGCGAAGGTCAGCGGATCGCCGTCAGGATCGCTGCCGGTAAGTGCGATCGGCAGTTCCTTGTCTTCCTGTACTGTGACGCTCTGGCTGTTGGCTATCGGCGCATCGGCGGCCTCGATTACCGTGATCGAGATCGTCGCGGGCGCACTATCGGTTGTTCCATCACTAATCTTAAAGGTAAAACTGTCCTGACCGTTAAAATTCTGGTCGGGCTCGTAGACCACGTTTGGCTCGGTCCCGCTAAGGTTTCCGTGCAACGGCTCTGTCAAGATCGAATAAGTCAGGCGATTGCCATCCGGGTCAATACCTCTCAGGAGGATAGCCTTCGGCGTGTCTTCCGAGGTAGTCACATGGTCGTTGGCAGCTATAGGCGGGTCATTGGTCGCCGTTATGGTAATTGACACGATCGCCGGGTCGCTGTCCGCTGCGCCATCGTTAACCTTGAAGGTAAAACTGTCAAGGCCTTGAAAGTCTCTGTTGGGTGTATAGGTCAGATCAGGCGCCGTCCCGCTCAGAGTCCCGTGGGTCGGGCCGGTCACGACACTGAAAACCACCGTGTCTCCATCCGGATCACTGCCCCCAAGGGTAACGCGGCCGGGCACGTCCTCAGCGGTGGTTACCACCTGCGGCTGGGCCATAGGAACCTGGTTCTTCGTGACATTGATCGATATCGTCGCCGGAGCGCTGTCGGTTGTGCCGTCGTTGACTTTGAAGGCGAAACTATCCGAACCGGTGTAACGTGCCTCAGGCCTGTAGAGGAGTGTTCCGTTGCGGGAGAAATCTGAGCCATAGACAAGCGTGCCGTGCTTTGGCTGTGTGACAATGGCGAAGCTCAACGTCTTGCTATCTATGTCACTTCCTGAGAGGATAATAGTTGCGGGCCTGTTCTCTTTCGTCGACGTAGACTGGTCATTTGCCCTGGGCACATCGTCGACCGCCGCCACGGTGATCGACACGGTTGCCACGTTGCTGCTGGCTTGGCCGTCGCTGACCGCGTAGGTGAAACTGTCCGGACCGCTGTAATTCGCTTCCGGACTGTAAGTCAGAACCGGTCCGGTGCCGCTCAGGGTCCCGTTGGACGGATTTGTCACCAGACGGTAGCTCAATTCGTCTCCGTCCAGGTCGTTGCCTGCAAGCCTGATCTCAGTGGCCGTATCTTCGGCGACCCTGGCGCTAACCGGCTCGGCCGACGGCGGTGCGTTGGTCATGTTTATGAGGTAGACAATACCGACAACTGCCGCGACAATCAGAGTCGTCGAGATGAAAAGAAACGCGAGTTTCTTGATTGTCGCCGCGACGCCGGAAGAGGTTTGAAGAGTCTGTTTCGGAGCCTCTTCTGGAGCCTTTTTCGGAGTCTGTTTGGGAGCCTCTTTTGGAGCTTTTTTCGGAGCCTCTTTGGGAGTGGGTGCAATCCGCTGGACCGCCTCTTGTGTTATCGCCGGTTCGAGTGCGCCGCCCGTGTCGGGACTTTCGGCTTCATCGACAATTGCCGAGACCTCTTTGGGCAGCTTCCTCTTCCTTTTGTACTTAGGATCGACAACCTCTTCGGCCAGGCTCCTGTACTCGGCGGCTCCCTTGCTTTGTGGGGCGTAAGCCGAAATGGACTGACCGGCGCTCGGCGCCTCAGCGAGACTCAATGTCCTGTGAATGACCGTGTCGAACACCAGATCGCCGAAGAACGCTCTCATCTGCTTCTCCACCTGAACGCTCAATGCCGCCTTGCATTCGACGAACGTCAGCAGAATGCCGAGGATCTTTACAGAACAGGGGTAGAAACGCTTTCTGGCCGTCTTTACTGTCTCGAGCAACTGCTTGAGACCTTCCAGCGCATAATAGTGTACCTGGACGGGCACGATTACGTCTGTGCTGGCAACAAGCGCACTGAAAGTCAGCAGCCCCAGCGACGGTGGGCAATCTATAACGCAGATATCGTATTTGCTGCTCACAGTTTCAAGCTGGTTGGCCAGAATGAATTCTTTCCGGGATACGGCGGTCAGTTCCTGTTCGGCTTTGGCGAGCAAAATACTGCTCGGCGCCAGGTCAAGACCAGGGATTTCCGTACTTACTATGATTTTAGAGATTGGAATCTGCTTCTGGGCGAGAGAATGGTATATGGTTTTCTTGCAGGTCTCAGGTTTGCAGCCCAGACCAAGGGTAGCGTGCGCCTGCGGGTCCAGATCGAGCATCAGAACCTTCTGGCCAATCTGCGCAAGGGCGGCGGCGAGATTCACCGCAGTGGTCGTCTTGCCGCAACCACCCTTCTGATTCGTTATCACTATGGTTCTCATATTTCTCCCGCGGGCGCGCCTTGTCAGTCCAAGTCATAGATTCCCGCGAATATCTCGATGGCTAATCCGTCCATGATCAGGCCCACCAAAAATGTAGATGCCGCACAGATTGCATAAATATCGACCTTTTCGACTCCCTTCTCCTGAAAAAAATCTCACCCGCGATGCTGGCTAATGCGGCCTGCCCGCGGCCAAAGCAACTCGTAGGATATTGGGCGAGTCCTGCCCGAGCGAGGAACCTATAATACCAGTACTCTCAGTATCTTAGCTGACTGCTACCCTCACAAATGCCAAGAGCCCGCGATAACTTACGATCGGCAGGGCCGATCAGTGGGTTTCTTGAGTTATCACAAGAGGTGTTGACATGCCGCCGCCGCGACTGTTCATCACACCACCAACAAATACCAGATTACCACATGATCCTTCGAATGTCAAGGTTTTTGCCTGAGCCGACGTCAATATTTGGGGTCTGGCGAAATTCTTCCGGCTCTGTGGGCCTCTGTGGTCGAGAAGAAGTAGTTTTCGGACCAATGGCGGGCTCGGCCTCTGCGGCGCTTGTGGGCGTAGAGGTCATCTTCGACGTGCCGGCGCTAAAACCTTGACGCCTCTGAGTTGTCCGCTAACATGGTGCCCGCGTCAGTACCAGAAATATGCAGCCCAACGTGAGGATAAGGAGCGACAGGCAATGGACAAAGCCAACAGAATCCGTCTTGAACATGTTGCAATCAATGTCGAGGATCCGGCAGCCATGGCCGCCTGGTACAGTGAGAATCTGGCGATGAAGGTCATCAGGAAGGGGCCGGCACCGGCCAATGCGCGTTTCGTCTGCGACGAGAGAGAGAATACAATGCTGGAGCTCTATACTAACCCGCCCGACGCTGTGCCTGATTATCGATCCATGAATCCGCTTGTGTTTCACATTGCCTTCATGGTCGATGACGTGGAGAGAATCTGCCGCGAGCTGGTTGCCGCCGGCGCGACGGTTGTTGGTGATGTCTCGACAACAGAAGAGGGCGACCAGATCGCGATACTGCGTGACCCATGGGGAATTCCCATCCAGTTTCTCAAACGGGCCCAGCCAATGCTCCGGTTCGAATCCTGATCCGATGCATTAAGCTGACATGCAGGGCCGAGTGCATCGCAGATAAGTATCGGGCGGATCCCCGCACCAGAGAGATCCACCCGGTAATTCTACCTATTCTTCTTCTTTGTTGAGATCGAGAGTCGGCGCGGTGGCTTCCAACTGCTCGCGGGTCTTTTGCAGTTTTTCTACGGGGGCCACGTTCTCCGGTATCTCAACAGCGCCTTCGTCCACTACATGCGGTGTTATGAACACGAGCAGTTCGCGGTTTGACCGGTCGACTCTGGTGTGTCTGAATAAACCACCAATCAAGGGCAGATCGCCAAGCAACGGAAGCTTTGCTTCGATGGTGCTGTCTTTCTGGAACAGGATTCCGCCGAGCATAAGAGTCTGCCCGTCCTGGACAATCATATTGGTGGTGGTCTTCATCTTGTCCTGGACGCGCTGGTTGTTCACAATGTCGGCCAGAAGCGCAGATAACTCGACGCCGACAATCATATCGACGCTGTCTTCGGGGGTGATGCTCGGCCGGGCCGCCACTTCCATACCTATCGGTCTGTATTCGATGCTCTGCTGGCTGGCTCCCGATCCCGTTATCGTGGAGCCTCCCGTGAACGCGACTACCTGGCCCTTGAAGAAGCGTGCTTCTTCATTGTCCTTGGTCCAGACTGTCTGTTGGTTGAGAATCCTGGCCTCGGTAGTCTTGATGAGGAAGTCAATCAGAACGTATATGTCTGTCCCGACGCCGAGTACTGATCCTCGTGCCGATGCCGCATCCCAGCCCGCCCCGGATATTGTTTCGCTCGCTGTCGCGAAGCCTTGAGTTCCGAAATGTGTGAGATTACTCAGTGCGAGGATTGCATTCTCGCCCAGCGTGCCGAACGCATCGGGGTTGGTTGCCAGCTCGACCCCGAGAGAAGTCACCTTGC
>LJTR01000299.1 GCA_001303465.1 Phycisphaerae bacterium SG8_4 | reverse complement strand
GATCGACCTTTGGACGGGATCAGTCTGGTACCATTGATCGAGGGCAAGATGCCGACCCGTCCGAGCCCTATCTTCTTCTGGAGCTTCAATACTGGCGGAGCACTCCGGGGTGATTCCAAACCGTATATCGAGCCTGAATTGCAGGAGGGCACAACTCCGCTGGTCAAGATGATGGACGGTAAATACACACGCACCTTCCGCAATTTTCACTATCCAGAGATCTCCGAACAGCACTTCGGCGGGGCGCGCACGGTGCTGGGCAATCGTTATAAACTGGTTGTCGATGCTCAATCGGCGAAACAGAAGACTCTTGAATTGTTCGATCTCAAAAACGATCCTGCTGAAGAGAAGAACCTGATCGATTCTCACCGAGATATCGCCCGGAAGATGGAGAGGCAGCTTCGCGATTGGCAGAAATCAGTCCTTGAAAGCCTTACCGGCGCGGACTATCGGTAGCGGTCATCGGCAAGGCCCGAATAGCAGGCACCTGAGGTAAAATCATGAGAGGAAATGTGCTTCGAACGTACCCGGTCATGCTGTTTGCTCTTTTCCTGTCGTTGTGTTGCTATGCGGATGACGGTATGAGAGAGTCACTGTCGTTGGACGGGACGTGGCAGATCGTCTTTGACCGCAACAACGAAGGAAGGCAGAACCAATGGTTTCGTGAAGCCAGTTTCCCAAAGGCCAAGGCCAGGGAGATTGCTGTTCCGAGTTGTTGGGAGCTGACGGAGAAAGACTACGAAGGTGTCGCCTTCTACCGGCGCACGTTTGTGGCTTCACGAGACTGGGAAGGCAAGGTCGTCCGTCTGCATTTTGACGCCGTCAACTTCAGGGCGGAAGTCTGGTTGAACAGCCAGGCCGTGGGTTTTCACGAAGGCGGTTTCACGCCGTTTGAGTTCAGGGTCGACAAGCTGATCAAGACTGGAGAGGAGAATGTGTTGATACTGCGCGTCGTTGGCCCGATCCTGCTGCAGGACAAGACGATCGACGGCGTCGGCAAGATGGAAACGCCGCAATGGCGAGGTGCGATCTCTGGCGGCATCTGGCAGCCGGTAAGGTTGATCGCCACCGGTGGAGCCTATGTCAAGGATGTGTTCATTGAGCCGAGTATTTCCGACAACACCGCGACTTCCCACCTGGAGCTGGAACATGCGGCAGAAAAGACCACGCCTGGCCGGATAGAAATTACCATCCGGTCTGTCGACCAGCCTGATCGAGTCGTAGCGACGACCAGCAAGACATTGGATCTAAAACCCGGCACGACCAGGCGAAGCCTGACGCTGCATATCCCTGACGCCACGTACTGGTCGCCGGACAATCCCCACCTTTACCGCGCGGATGTGAGCGTGGCCTGTGGCTCGGCAGTCTGCGACCGATGGAAGGCGCGGTTCGGGATGCGCCAGTTCACCATTGCCGACGAAAAGTTCTGCCTGAATGGCGAGCCGTTGTATTTGAAGGCCACCTTTTTCGAGGGGCTGTATCCGGTGAAGCTGGCATATCCCGACAGCCGCGAGATGGCGATCCGTGAGATTCAACTGGCAAAGGACGCCGGATTCAACATGATCCGCCCGTGGCGCAAACCGCCGCCGCCGATGTGGCTTGATCTGGCTGACGAAATGGGTGTGCTGACCGTCGGCTCTCTGGCGATCGAATGTATGGACCTGCCGGCCGAATCGGCGCGCCTGCCGGGGTGGGTCGAGAACGAGGTACGTGAGAGCATTCTGCGCGACCGAAACCGCGCCTGTGTTGTACAGTGGGAGCTGTTTAACGAACTGAAGCGACCGGTTCTCAAACAACTGCTTCATCCAATGTCAATGCTCGCACGACAGCTAGATCCGACGCGCATGATCCTGGACGAATCTGGAGGCTGGACGCAAGGTGCAAATCTGTATCTGCCGTACGAATCCGAACCCACCAAGTTCAACGATATTCACGACTATCCAGGACCTCAAATTAATGGGGAGGTCTACAACAAGCTGATCCTGACCGGCCACAAGACCCATGACCAGATGCGGAAGATGGGACTGCGTGGTAGATTGCCCGGCAGAAATGTGGTTCCGGGACTGATGACGTTCTTCTCCGAGTTGGGTTACGGCAGTCTGCCCGACCTCGTCGACAACAACGAGCGTTTCGAGGAGATTGGCAATCCGAGTGCGCCGCCCTTCATTTACCATCGCCGACTCGCCGAAGAACACGGGCGGGCGTTGAAGGAAAGCGGATTCGACAGGGTCTATCCCGATCTGAGGCAGTTCTGCCTCGATCAGCAGCGGATACATGGTACTGCCAACAAGCGTATGATTGAAGCAGTCCGGTGCAACCCGCTTGTCATTGGCTACTGCGTTCATGCATTGACCGCCGGGGATTGGATTATCGGTGCCGGACTGCTCGATCTGTTTCGCAATCCAAAGACATATGCCTATGAGGGCACAAAGGCTGCAAACCGGCCGCGAATCATCGCCATCCGCATGCATCCTCGCAATGTCTACTCCGAACAGGGCACGGAGATCGAAGTCACCGGCGTCACTGAGCTGGAGCAAACAGAAGGAATTCTCAAGATAGAAATAGTCTCCGACGACAACCGAACTGTCTTCGCAAAGAGGATGAGCATCAATTTGGCATCAGGTATTACTCCACTTCTCAAAGAGAAACTCGATACAAAGGCGCTCGAAGGGACGCATACAGTAAGAGCACAGATCACTGCCGACGACGGGATGCTGATTGCTAATAACGAATACAGTTTCGATGTGTTTTCTGGCGTACAACTGGCCGCTCCCAGCAGGCGGGTTGCCTTGCTCGACCCGAGCAATTCGCTCAGGCCGTTCTTGAGAAAGGCCGGGATCGCATTTGTAGAATTCGACGCGGAGACAGATCGGTCCCTTCCGGTGTTTGTTTCGCGCAGCGAAGCATACACGGCGGCGCAGAGGGATCTTTACGACAAACTCAAAAGGTTCGTCAGAACCGGAGGTACTGCCATCTATCTCGAGGGTGGAGGATCGAAAGCTCCCTGGGCCAAGGCCGGAGATGGCCCTGACCTTCTGCCCGTGCGGGCTCGTGTGAAAGCCGCCATCGGCCTGTGGCTGTGCATTTCGCACATTGTGAACGATCATCCGTTCTTCGACGGCCTGCCGGTCAACTGCATGATGGGTCCGGTGTATGAGAACGTCTGGGCGACACATACGCTGCTGGACGTTGAAGGCAAACCGGTCGCCGGTGCCGTCGGTTTTGACTTTGCGCCTGATTTTGAATTGAGCAAGCGCCATTACTATGGGCCCGGTGATACGTGGTGGGGTAGCGATGTGGCTATAGTCCCGGTCGGCAGGGGGCGATGCATTCTCTCGCAACTTCGCTTGGTTGATAACCTCGGCACGGACCCCGTGGCCGACAAGATCCTGTTCAACATGATTGAGTGGACGACGGCCGACCGCAAGTAAGGACATGAATATTCGGATAAACACCAATTTGAAACCACGGATTGCGCGGATTTTCGCGGATTGAGTATTTGGCCGCGTTGATGCCGGAGCCAAAGTGACAAAGTGTTTGGAAAAGAAGACATTACCTGTTAGACTACTTTGAGTTGAATATATCAGCGTGAGCAACAATGAAGATTTCTGCAATTGAACCATTTGTCGTCTCTCACAAACTCCAGAGAGAGTTCTATTTCTCCCAGTGGCGGTACGACACGCGTACGATCTGCTTGGTCAAGATTACCTGCGATAATGGAACGTTCGGTTGGGGGGAAGGCTACGGACCGGCCGAGATCGTCAAGGCCGGCATAGAGTTCTTTCGCCCGCTGTTGATCGGCCATGGCCCCCTGGAGACGGAAAACCTCTGGCAATTGATGTACCTGCGCTCGCTGGATTATGCCCGCCGCGGCATATTGCTGTCGGCATTGAGCGCTATCGACGTTGCCTTGTGGGATCTCAAAGGGAAGATACTCGGTCAACCCGTGTCGGTCTTGTTAGGCGGACGCCGCCGTCAGTCGGTGCGTACGTATGCGACGGGGATGTACTTCACTGAAACAGAATCTATGCCGGAGACGCTGGCCGCCGAAGCGCTCGGCTATAAGGAGCAGGGCTTCGATGCGATGAAGATGAAGGTAGGTCTGAACGTTGAGAAAGATATAGAAAATGTTGCAGCTGTCAGGCAGGCTATAGGCCCCGGCATTGACCTGATGATAGATGCCAATCATGCGTATTCTCTCACTGAAGCGACTAAACTGGCGCGGGCCGTGGAGCCCTATCGAATATCCTGGTTTGAAGAGCCGGTGTCGCCGGAATACTACGCGAGCTATAGCCAACTGCGAGAGACGACCTCCATACCTATTGCCGGCGGCGAGTGTGAATACCTGCGCTTCGGCTTTCTCAGGCTGTTTCAGCAGCAGTGCGTAGACATTGCCCAGCCGGACATCTGTGCGGCGGGGGGGCTGACCGAGGTCAAGCGCATCGCTGATATGGCCTGTACTTTCGGCGTGGATTTGGTGCCGCACACCTGGGGAACGGGAATCGCAGCAAGTGCGGCGCTGCATCTGATCGCGAACATCGACATGCCGGGCAGCCGTTTGAACGAGGCCGAGGCCCTTATGGAACTGGATCGTACGGAGAATCCCCTGCGGGACGAATTGGTCCAGCCTGCCTTGTCCCCTCACAACGGCCGTCTGCAGGTCCCCAACGAGCCGGGCTTGGGAGTGAATGTCGACGAGAATGCTCTGGGGGGATACAGTGTTCAGGATTGAAGTTTCGGGTTTTTGCGCGGGCAAGTAGCTCTGGAATAACAGTTTATGATCCTGCTCGCGGGAATTTACTACCCTGAAGGGTATACCTGCTGAAGTGAAATCCGTGTAGGAAATACCCACCGAGGAAAAAGATGTCGATCGTGGTCTTGACCGTAGCTCTGCTGGCTCTGGTTCTCGCAATTGTGAAATTCCAGGTGCATCCTTTTCTGGCACTCCTTTTTTGTGGCCTCTTTCTTGGACTCGCCACGGGTATGCCGATGGACAAGACTCTGGACAGTCTGCTCGACGGCTTTGCCGGGACGCTCAAATGGATCGGAATTGTGATGGTTTTGGGTGCTGTGATCGGCGAGATCTTGACTGAAACAGGAGGATCGTTTCGCATTGCTGAATCCACGTTGCGATTGACTGGAGAAAAGCGAGTTCCTTTTGCCATGGGTCTTACTGGATATGTCATTGCCATTCCCGTGTTTGTAGACGTGGCCTATATCATGCTCCAGCCCATAACGGAAATGCTCGCGGTAAAAAGTAAGAGGGGCATCATAGTCACAGGCCTTTCGCTCACCGCTGGACTAACCGCCACCCATGCACTCCTGCCGCCTACGCCGGGTCCATTGGCGGCGGCAGGGCTCGTCGGCGCCAACCTTGGAAAGGTGATTCTCGTCAACGCCTTCGTGGCAGCCTTTGCGGTCGTCGGCGGACTTCTGTGGGTTTTAATCGCCTGCGGCAAAATCGAGCTTCCCTACGATCGTTCTATTCGAGACAAAGTTTACAAGAAGGAGAGCGTCGAAGAGGGAATCCTCCCAAGACCCAGCTTGATCTTTTCTCTTTGCCCCATCTTCGTACCTCTTCTCTTGATCGCGCTTGCGTCGCTGTCTAAGATGGATGCTATTGCCATCCCGGCAAGCAGTGCAGTTCAGTTTCTGGGAACTCCGGTCATAGCCCTACTGATCGGCCTGGCCCTGGCCTCATTGTTGCTGAAGAAGGGCGGTCGCATGCTGCAATTGCGATCCATCGTGGAGCGGTCTATCGAAAAGGCAGCGTCGGTGATCATGATCACCGGAGCAGGCGGCGCCCTCGGCGGCGTCATCAAGGCTTCGACTATTGGCTCCGACGTCTCGACGGCTATCACGGGCTTAGGTATTCCCGGTCTTCTGCTTCCTTTTCTATTGGCGGCAGGCTTGACGACAGCTACGGGCTCATTAACGGTTTCCATGGTCACCACGTCCTCTATCGTAGCCTCAATGCTCGGGTCGCTAGAAATGTCCCCGGAAATGGCCGTCGCCCTTATCGGCGCCGGCTCGTTTTGCGTTTTTCATGCGAATGCCAGTTTCTTCTGGCTGCTGAACAGACTGCACGAGATACCGCCAAATGTGTTGTATCGAACGTACAGTCTCCAGTCTCTTTGCATGGGATTGTGTGGCCTTGTGGCAGTGATACTACTCCGCCTTGTCGGCGTAAGATAGCCATTTTTAAGGAGCTGTAAAACACCACGACGCAACGGGAGGTTAGAATATGCGGCTTACTTTAGTGAACGCTGGAGATGGAAAAG
>LJTR01000298.1 GCA_001303465.1 Phycisphaerae bacterium SG8_4 | reverse complement strand
GCCGTCCAGCTCAGCGTTGCGTTGAACTGAACGTCCACTGCGTCATTGGCAGGTTGTGGATTACCCACTGCGCCTGGAGTCGTGAACGCCCAGACATCGCCCTTATGGGTGAAGGGCGGATCGAACTCGTCGACGCGCCAGTAATAGACCTTCTCCAATTCCAGTGTACCGGGATCGTAGCTGGCGCTTCCCAAAAGCATGCCGCCCGCGGCATTGTTGACATCGTCGAAATTGGTACCCATATAAACGGTGTGCAGCTTGGCGCCGAGACCCGGCGTCCACGCAAAGGCCGTGTTCGGATCAACATGCCAGGCACCGTCAGCCGGATCGGGATTGAAAGCCGTTCTGGGCGGAACAGTGAAGCTCCAGACAGGGCCCTTCCAGGGGCTGTTCGGATCGGCGTCATTGACCTCGTCGATTCGCCAGTAGTAGGTTGTGCCGGGGACAAGACCGTCGGGATAGGGCAATCCCGGAAAGCCAACGGTGTAATCTGTACTGCCCTGATTGCCCCGGAACGCATCGCCAGTGCCGTTACTGGCATCGTCGAAACTGTCGCTGAAGTACACATCGTGGGAAACCGCAAAATCCCCGGCGAACCACGTCATAGTGATCCAGGTATCCGAATGTAGAGCGCCATCTTCGGGATTCGGGCCGCGGGCAAAGGGATTGCCTCCCAGGCCGTACTCTGCCACACGAATAATGTCATCGACATTGGCCTGGCCGCCTGTGTCCCTTATCCGAACGAATCCGCCGCCGGTATCGCCCGGCACAAAAAACTTCACCCATGCCGCAGCATTTCCGCTGTCATCTGTAGCCAGAACAATATCAACAAGGGCAGGGTCTGCCGCCCGCTGCGAACCCCACGATTCGGTTATTCCCCACTCGATTCCCTCATCGGTGATAGTCGATCCTCCGACGTCCCGAGCCACGCTGGAGGTATTGAATCCTAAAATGGCGGGCGCGCCCCCATCACCCCACGTAGTATTAACACCACCGGCAGTTGTCATGTAGTAGAATGGAATATCCGCCTGCCACACAATCTTGCCGCCTGCATCCAGATATTGACGAAGCGTACAAGTGGCCGACATTGTCTCTGCGACGGTGTCCGGTACGGCATCCTTACAGAACACGACCACGCTCCCCTTGCCGTTGGGAATGTGAGCATCCATCCATGCCTTGAGTTGGTCTGCATCGAGTATCTCGTAGCCCGCCGCCGCCAAAGCGTCTCGTGTCCCCTCGCCGCCTCCAGCCCAGGCCGTGCCATAGTCCCCGTCCCAGTAGGCAGCGCGAGACTGCCCCCACACTTGTCCTTGAGCAAGCCCCAACACCAGCAGAACTAGGACTGAGTAAACCAATTTCTTACGCATGACGATCCTCCTTATAAAAACCTTACTTCATGACAATGCCTCGGCGAGATGCCTACGCGACCTACCGAAGCTGTGAACTTAGCGCCGCTTGGCGGCGCACTCTTTCGTGCACTTTTGCGTATTTCGCAGTTCCAAACAGGCACTGCGGCCAAAGGCCACATCTGCAGACATTATGCCCTTGAGGGTAGTAAGTTCCCGCGAGCAAGACCATAACCTATTATTGTAAAGCCGCTTGCCCGCGCAAGAACGAGAAATTTCAATCGTGAGCACTATAACTGCCAAATCGCTCGCAGCATCTATCTCCTTTCGCCCGACCTATCGAATCAGCCGAATGTCGTCGAAGTACATCGTACCTGAACCACCGGCCGCCGGGCTATCCTTTGTGCCGAAACCAATGGTAATCGAACCGACATTAGTGAGGTCAACGCCGGCAAATTCCGTCAGCTCGATCACCCATTCGTTCCATCCGGTAATCTGCGTTGGAGCAGCGTCGGGATGATACACTACCGCGTTACCCAGTGCGACAAACATCCGCTCGGCTGCATTGCCAGAATCGCCGCGGAACCACACCGACAATTTCGCGACGCCTTCTGCCGTCCAGTCACGCGGATAGACTAACGTCAAAGTTGCCTCGGAGGTCTTGAGGTTATTGTCGTAGCGATACGGCATCGACTGGCCGCCGCTGTTTACAATCGTCTGCTCGGCATAGGGCGGCAGATCGTTGCCGACGAGCGCCCCGTTTGTGGTGGTTCCAAAACCATCGATCCACTTGTCGAATATCCTGTTACTTGCCGGATCAGGTGGATCAATATCGTTGTAGGACTCGAAATCATCCACGAGCAGAAAGTCGGCCGTCGCGAAAGTCCAGACCAAACCTTTGACGGTACCGGTCGGATAAACCTCGTCCACCCGCCAGGCATAGCTGCTGTCCCATGCGAATCCGCCGGGATCATAGCTTTCGGAACCCAGGGCACGTGTGCCGATGTACTCAGGTGACACCGCGGTGGCGTTTTTGACGGCATCGGCATCGGCGCCGAAGTACAGCTCGTGTGAGGTGGCATTGTCCGCCGCCGTCCAGCTCAGCGTTGCGTTGAACTGAATGTCCACAGCGCCATTCGCCGGCTGCGGATTACCCACGGCACCGGGCGTCGTGAACGCCCAGACATCGCCTTTATGTGTGAAGGGTGGATCGAACTCGTCGACGCGCCAGTAATACACCTTCTCCAATTCCAGTGTGTCGGGATCGTAGGTGGCGCTTCCCAGAGGAGCGCCGCCTGCGGCATTTGTGACCTCGTCGAAATCGGTGCCCATATAAACGGTATGCAGCTTGGCGCCGAAACCCGGCGTCCAGCTGAACACCGTGTTCGGATCAACAAACTCGGCGCCGTTCGCCGGCTCGGGATTGTAAGCCGTCTTGGGCGGAATCGTGAAGCTCCAGATGTCCCCTATCCACGGACTGTTGGGCTCGGTTTCGTTTACCTCGTCTATTCGCCAGTAATAGGTGGTGCCGGGCACCAGACCGTCGGGGTAGGCGGCACCAGACCGTCGGGGTAGGCAAATCCCGGAAAGCCCACAATATACATCGTCTCGCTCTGGCTGCCCTTAAACGCATCGGCCCTGCCGCTGCCGACGTCGTCGAAGTTGTCACTCAGATAGACATCGTGCGAAACGGCATAATCGCCCGCTCGCCAGCTCAGGGTCGCCCACGTATCGGCGTGGTACGCGCCGTCACGAGGAGCAGGGCCGGAGGCAAATGGGTATTGCGCTCCACCGCCCGCCATTACACCAAGAATCTCCACATCCGTCAGCGCCCGTTTGTAAACGCGCACATCATCGATGAGACCCTCAAATTCCCGGCCGCTCTGCTGCGCGTTGGCACCAATCATAACTGGATAGGAGCTGGTGCTCATCGCCCCCGAGGTATCCTTGGATACATCCAGTTCGCCGTCAACGTACAGGTAGTACTTTGACCCGTCATACACGCCGACGGCGTGATGCCACTCACCATCGTTGACATTTACATCACCATGAAGCCACCAGTTACCGGGTGTCCCGGTCACACCTGTGCAGGCCCAGCACAAGTTGTCGGTACTCGTCTGCCTCTGGAGTCTCCAGGAGTCATCGCCCATCGTAAAGATGGCCTGCCAGTCGATAGTGAACGCAGTTACCTTTATCCAGCAGGCGACTGTGATCTGACCGGTGATGTTGAAGATCGCATCATTTCCACAGTCCACGTAGTCTCCGTCACCGTCAAACTCCAGCGCGCCACCCAGCCTGCCCGGGACCCACTGTGGGTCGCCATTAAGCGTGCCGTCGTTGCCATTGCCGCTTGCGTCCAGTGCTGTGACGCCAGATGTCTCATCAAACTTCCAGTAGCCGACAAGATCCGGGTCAGCACCTCGCCCTGCGCCGACGAAAACAAATCCCACCACAAGAATACAAGAAATTGTACAAGACGGTTTTCTACACATGATGATCCTCCTTACAAATATCCTTTCGATGACGCGTCAGGAACTCTATTTCCGAAGCGTACCATTGAGGCAGTATTGGCGTCGTTTTGCCATGCTGTTCGGAACACTTCGGAAAATCACAATGAATCCTCCTGCCTTAAGAGCCGGAAACCCGCAGATTCAGCTTACCTTATGTTTATCAAATAGGTAGGCCCCACGTCAAGAAAAATCAGATCATGATCCGTATCTTCTGCACTCGGCAACAGAATGAGGGGCTTATGCTCGATCAACAAACATAAGCCCCATCGTAAGACAAATCGAGCCGCCTTCGACCCGCCGGGCACCTGCCGTCTAACACACAACCGGGCTATCTGATCAGCCGAATGTCGTCAACGTACAGCGTTCCCTGTCCGCCACTGGCATTCGGTACATTTTTTGTGCCGACGCCGATGGTTATCGTGTTGACATTCGTAAGGTTGACACCAAAGGCAGCCAAGTCCATGATCCACTCATTCCAGCCGGCCAGCTGTGTTGCAGCGGGATCGTCGTGATAGATCACGGCTGCGCCGTTTAGAGCGACGAATATCCGATCGGCGGCATTTGCCGGATCGCCGTAGAACCACAGCGACAACTTCGTAACACCCTCTTGGGTCCAGTCACGCGGCGAAACCAGCGTCAGAGTCGCCTCGGAAGTCATGCCGGCGTTGTTGTAGCGGTAGATCATGGACTGAAACCCGCTGTGAACTATAGACCGCTCGGCGTACGGCGGGAAGTCGTTGCCCACCAGAGCGCCGTTTGTCAGAGTCCCGAAACCGTCTATCCATTTGTCGAAAATCCTATTGAGCCCGGCTTCGCCGGCGGCGGGATCAATGTCGTCATACAACTCGAAATCATCGACAACAAGGAAGTCGGCTGTCGTGAAGCTCCATACCTTGCCGATCCAGGGACTGTCGGGATTAGCGGTATTGATTTCATCGACGCGCCAGTAGTAGGCGGTGTCCCATGGAAGCGTGCCCGGTTCGTAGCTCTCCGAGCCAAGCTGCCTGCTGCCCACGTACTCGGGCGAGGCCGTGGTGGCCGCGGCTACCGCATTCGGATCGGTCCCGAAGTACACCTCATGCGAAGCGGCATCAAGCCCGGCACTCCACCGAAGTGCAGGCGAATGACGGACGCCCACAGCTCCATCACTCGGCAACGGACTGTAAGCCCTGACCGGAAGTGACAACGCTGCCTGAGGGACAGGCTGCTTGGGCGTCGACGGACTCGACCAGCGCAGTTGTGCCACGGCGCCGCCGCCGTTCTCGTAATACTCCATGAGAAGACTGTACGTCTGTCCGGCCACCAAATCGATCTGTCCGCTGTACTCGGTTGCAGCCTGATCTATCCATGCATCAACGAGCTGTTGACCGTCCACCCAGAGGCGGACCCCGTCATCGGCTCGGGCGTAGAACGTATAGGTCTCGGTGAATCCCGCCTCGACCTGTCCGGTCCATCTGGCCGAAAAATTGTCGTCATTGACATTGGGATCGGGAGAATTGCTGAAGACAAAGTCGATCTGGGGATCTGTGCGGGTCAACACAAGAGTGGCAAAAGGCAGGCTCATATTGGTCCAGTGATAATACTCCCCCTGAATACCTCCACCTTCCTTTCCAATCCTGAAGCTCCAGACCTCGCCTCTGGTATTGGTGGGAGGGCTGAACGCATCGACTCGCCAGTAGTAGGTCTTTTCCCTTTCAAGTGTGCCAGGTGCAAAGGTGGTGGTTGCCGCCGGCGCGCCTGTACCTATGGCCGCATTATTCACATCGTCGAAGTTGTCACCGAAATGAACATAGTGAAGTATCGCACCGAATCCCGCTCCCCAACTTAGCGCTACATTGGGATCCTCAAATCGGTTGCCGTTGACAGGGCTGGGATCATAGGCATTCATGGGAGGAACGAAGAAACTCCAAACCGGGCTTTCGTGTCTGGTCGCTCCATCCGCCTCGACCTCATCGACTGCCCAATAGTAAGTATCCCCATGGACGAGTCCGTCAGGGTAGGGAGCTCCAAAAAAGCCGACAAGCAGAAGCGCCGCCGGCTGGCTGCCCTGGAACGCGGCAGCCGCGCGGTCGTTGACATCGTCAAAATTGTCTGACAAATACACTTCATGCGTCGCTGCTGTAGCGCCCGGCGTCCAACCGAGGGTTGCCCATGTGGCGGTATATATCTCGCCATCTTCCGGCATGGGGTTGTGCGCCGCGGTGACATTAAGTGGGGGAGGGGGTGTGCCAATGCCCATCCAGATGTGATCGTAATAGGCATCCACATCACTGCCGTCGTGGTCGAAATGCAGGTCTATGTCCTCGTTGAAGATTCCCGTTCCTCCTACGGTCGCATCGGTGTGAGTGTATTGGTAGGTGAAGGTTTGCACTTCGGTGGTCAGATCGACGGTTTCGATCCAGAATACGCGCCAGGGCTGAGCACTATCCGAGCGGGCCTGTAGCTGTACGTTGACCGTCCTCGGGGCGTCGGCCTTGGCCATGAAGCTGATGGTATAGGTGGCGCCCTGTTCGAGCCCCAGGTTTGACTGGAAGACCAGCAGCGGACTCGGCGGTCCAGGCTCGATGTCCACTTTCATGGCGTACTGGCCGGACAACCCGGCGCCCTCAACGATGGTAATGCTTGTGAAGTTCTCACTGCGCCAGAAATTCCAGACGTCGTCAAGATTCATCGGCACGTCGAATTCCCAGTTTCGAATCTGATTTTGGGCTTCAGCAACCGTGCCGGAAAGCCATAGCCCCAAGAGTAAAACAGTACAGACCAAATAAATCCTAGACATAATAATCCTCCTCTTAAAAAGTTACGTAAGACAAAAAATCAAAGACGATTAGCCGTAGTTGTGCTTTGAGCCATATCGGCCCATAGCACATACCTTAAACTGACTTTGATCTGACCTCCCTCCTTGGAAAAAAGACTGCAGCGCATTCTTCTGCCTTCAAGGCCGAAAATCCACGCATACTGCCTCAACAAATCTACCAAATCCAACGCCCTAGCGTCAAGCAGAATCCGGCCGGCAATCGGCGCTTTTTGCCCCTGAAGCCGAGAAAAGGGGGCCTATGCTCAGTCAAAAAGCATAGACCCCATCCTAAGTAAAATCCAGCCCGCAGGATATGCGAGCACCTGCCGTTTGTGGCGCCTTCGAGTTACCGGATCAGCCGAATATCGTCAAAGTACATCGTTCCGGCGCCGGCCGTGCCTAGGACACCTTTTGTGCCCACACCGACGGTGATCGTATTGACGTTGGCTAGATCGGTGCCCAATCCGCCAAAGGCGGACAGGTCGATGACCCACTGGTTCCATCCTGTAAGCTGCGTCGCCGCAGGATCGTCGTGGTAAACGGCGGCTCCTGCATTGAGAGAAACGTATATGCGATCAGCAGCGTTGGCGGCGGCGCCTCTGAACCACAAGCTCAGCTTTGCAACGCCTTCCTCGGTCCAATCACGCGGATAGACCAACGTAAGGGTAGCCTCGGATGTTTTGCCGGCGTTGTCGTAAGCATAGTTCATCGACTGGGTGCCGCTGTGAACTATAGTCTGCTCGGCATAGGGCGGCAGGGCATTACCAACCAGAGCGCCATTCGTCATTGTTCCGTAGCCGTCAATCCACTTGTCAAATATCCTGTTGCTCGCGGTGTTGGGCGGATCAATGTCATTGTAGGATTCGAAATCATCGACTGCGAGGAAATCGCCCGTCGTGAAGGTCCAGACGTTGCCGGCCCACGGACTGCCAGGCTGGGTGCTGTTGACCTCGTCGATGCGCCAGTAGTAGGTCGTCATCAATTCGAGACGGCCGGCGTCATACATTTCCTCGCCTAACGCCGTGGCGCCCTTGTACTCGGGCGAAGACTTGCCTGCATTTGCCACTGCATCTGCGTCCAATCCAAGATACACTTCATGCGAAGCGGCAAGACCTGCCGCAGTCCATTTCAGAATGGGCGTCGGCGATGCATCGACAGCGCCCTTGGCAGGATACGGATCGGCGGCGGTGCCCTCTGTCGTGAAGCTCCAGACCCCGCCTTTGTGCGTGGTCGGCGGATCAAACTCATCAACGCGCCAATAGTAGGTCTTGGCCAGTTCGAGCGGGCCCGGTGGGGTGAAGGTGGCGTCTGCCAACAGGGGGCCACCGGCGGCGTTGCTCACATCATCAAAATTGTCGCCGAAATAGACAGTATGCAATTTCGCACCGAAGCCCGGCGCCCAGGTGAGATCGGCGTCCAGGGCAACGGACTCAGCGCCGTCGGACGGGACGGGAAGATAAGCTGTCCGTGGCGGCACCGTGAAGCTCCAGACATCACCTCGCCACGGGCTGTTGGGGTCAGCATCGTTGACCTCATCTACCCGCCAGTAGTAAGTGGTGCCAGGGACAAGCCCGTCGGCAAATGGATATCCGGGGAAACCGATAATGATGTCCGCCGCGGACTGATTGCCCACGAACGTCTCGGCAATGCCGTTGTCGACATCATCGAAATTCACACCCATATAAACATCATGAGAGACGGCAAAACCTCCGGGCGTCCAGAAAAGGGTCCCCCACGTGCTCTCAAGGTAGGAACCGTCGGCCGGCTCCGGGCCAAATGCGAAGGGCCACACTTGGCCCGCGAAGGGGAGCAACTCTTCTTCGGTCAGTGCCCTATTGATGATCCAAACCTCATCAATCATACCTTCGAAGTAATTGCCCGTGGTCGAATTGTTGCCGTCATGATACTTTGTCTCTGAATTGTGATACCCGATGCCGCAGTCATTCGAGCGGCCCTGCAACTGGCCGCCGGGCCCTACATCAATCAGCTTGCCGTCCATCCACATTTCAAACTTGCCGTTTTCCTGAGCTGCGCCACCACCTCGCAGAACCATAGCGACAGCATACCATGCGCCGGAACTGACCGGAGCAGAAAGATATGTGCCCGTCCACTCCGGCGTATAATCGCTGAGGTTCCATCCGCCGACGTAGACCAGCCCTTCATGGATGTATATGGTTTGTCCGCGGGTGGTGCCGCCTTCCTCGTACACCGTCTGTTTCTCCGACTTGGCCACGTCGGCACAATTGAATACCGCGATCACCGTACGATTCTGGTGGGTGCTGGTGTTGACCATTGGCCCATCCGGGATATGAACGCCATCGCTGGTCCCGTTGAACTGCAGCGCCTTGCCTTTGAGGCCATTAACAAGCTGGGGGCTTCCAACAATATTGGCCGCGTGCCCGTTGGGCGAATCATCCTGGACATTGGCGCCGACGTCTTCGAACAGGTAGACGTGACCATCGGTAATAGAAGCCGGGTCGAGTTGAGCGGCGGCATTGCCGGCAACAGCCATCACCAAGAACAATGAGG
>LJTR01000139.1 GCA_001303465.1 Phycisphaerae bacterium SG8_4 | reverse complement strand
ATCTTCAGTGAATCGCGCAGGCCCATGTGCATGGTTGCTAATAGATGAGGATAAACGCGATGATACAGGTTCTGCAGACTATTTCTTTGGTGCTAGCCGCGCAAGATCAATTCGCAGTAGCCTCAGAAGTGCTCGGTTCGGTATCTACCGTCGAGTGGATCTTGACAACGCTCGCCATCGGCTCCTTGATTCTGTCGACTATACTCTTCTTTTCGGTGTCCACCGGGTACAGGCATCTCAACAAGGCCGTCGCGGATTCTGCGGTTGCAAACGACGGGCTAAGGCAAGAAACCCAGGAATTGGCTGCTAAGAACAGAGAGCTGCTGGATACAATCGCCGGACTATCCGGACACCTAAAGGAGATTCCGGAGAACATTACAGAGGGGGTCGGCAGTTGGAGAGTGAATCCGGGCGCCGAATCTGATTACGAGTCGTGAAAAGAGAGGCCCAAAATGATCGAGGCAAGAGACATCATGACAACTGATGTGATCTCAGTGGGAAGGCATACGCCAGTATGTGAGGCCGGCGAGCTTCTCATAAAACACCAGATCACGGGGATGCCTGTTGTGGACGACGAGATGATTCTGGTCGGAATCATCACCGAGAAGGACCTGCTCAGGTTACTCCACACGCATGAGGTTGAGAAAGATAAGAAGGTTGAAGATTTTATGACCAAGCCTGCGATTTCTTTTCAGGAGAACGAAAGTCTGGAAGATATTTGCGATGTAATGATAGCCAACCACTTCAGAAGGGTCCCTGTAACATCAGCGTCAAGAAAGAAACAAGTGATTGGAATTATCAGCAGGCCGGACGTTCTGAAGTACATTATTCGGCTGCGTTATGCCGAGACTACCGGTCAGCAGACCCTTAGATTGAGATAGAGTTCCTGTTATCAAGGGAAGGAGCAAGTATGTGGATGCAAGGCCTGCAAGCTGTCCTTATAGGACTGACATCATATAAGCAATGGAACGCCGGCCAGGGGACTATAGGCACTTCCTTGACATCCGAGTCACTGTTAACATGGTTCGCGGTTGTTGCTCTGGCCATATCGGTCATACTCTTGTTCTGGGTATACGCCAAGCGCGCACGTACTGAGACCAAGCTTAGAGAGAACATCACCGATTTAACGGTCACCACCTTCAAGCTGCGGCAGGAAAAGGATGAATTAGCAGCCGCCAATAAAAAGCTACAGCAGGCAGTCTCCGAACTCTCCGGAAGGCAAGCAGCGGTTCTGGAGAACATGAAGAAACAGTTGTCCGCAAGGAAGTAGATACCGCCGAACTTGAAGGAAACTGAACTGCTGACTGAGCCATCCAGGCGCCCGCGATAGTGACCGTCACCGAACGCATGCAGAGGATCATTGATGAAGTGGATTGGTTGAAAGGGGTCTGTGCATTGTCTGAAGCAGAAGACACCGACAGGGATAGCACCGGACCGCCGATTGTCTTGTTTCCTTTTGGTCGGTTAGTGCCAATCAGAGAACAGAATCGCAGGGCCTTCAGCTTTGTCGAGGCTATGTTGGTTGTAGTATTTCTCGGCGTATTTGTCCTAATTGCCTTGCCGAGATTGGATTATGCTCTTCTGAAACGATACAAAGCCGAGGCAGAGGCACAAAAACTTGCCACCGACCTTCGTCTCACGCGAAGGCTTGCCATATCCGACGCTGCAACAAATACTGAAGGCTACGATTTGAATATGCTTGGTGCCAGCCCTTACACCGCATACGAAATCAAAAACGCCGATACTAATGAAACCGTGGCTTCGCATGCAATCGACTCTGATGTAGTCGTCACCGGTGGCAGTATGTTCAAGTTCGAGCCGACGGGGAACCTGCAAACCGGAAGCGACGTCCAGCTAACAGTCTCTGCTGAAGGCAAAGTCATTACGATCACGATTACTCGTGCAACGGGTGGGGTCAAATGCGCAGAGAACTGAGAAATCTCGATTCCGGATACCGGATGCTTGATACACGCTCGGCAGCAAGCTGCAAGTGGGCGTGTAAAAGGAGAATATCAAGTTACGAGCATCGAGAATCGAGAATCAAGAATCGAGCATCGGGCTTCACCATCACCGAGGTCGTCATAGCCTCGGCCCTGCTGATCATCGCGCTCGTTCCAATCTTAAAGGCCCTGACGAGGACCCACGCGACCGGCTCAATTATTGAACGCCGGAGCAGAAGTCTTACGCTCGCGCAGGGCAAGCTCGACGACATAAAGGCCCGATCGATCTACGACTATGACGCGTCATTTGAGGAGGACGACACGGCTCTCGATGGTTCATATTTGTGTACTGTAACCGACAGCGTCATAACTGCCGACCTGCTGCGGCAAATAACAGTTTCAGTCGGCTTTGACCTCAGCGGCGATACCGTTCTTGATGCCGACGAAATTGAAGTAACCTTAGCCACACTTGTCGCAAGACGATGGTAAATCCGCGATATAGCACCCCGGTACCATGCCCTGCCTTCGGCAGGAATCTCCAACGGATTATCGTTATGGGACTTCTCTTGCGTGTATGGGGTCAGGGACAATTTCTCACTTCTGGTAGGCACCTGCCTGTCCTATAACAATAAGCAGACATCTGTGAAAAACCCACAAAACCACCCTCTCATCCTGATCCGCATTTGTCCTTGTTTGCAGCGAAAAGACTAAGCAAACAGCACCTCGTTTTATGCCGAAAAACCTATCAGGGAGCGGCAGATCTTATGCGCGAGGGCGCCAGCCAAGAGTAGGCCCAGGAGAGCGAAGGGTAATTGAAAGTCAAAGTGGACTTCTATGCGAAACCAAACGAGGAAAACCTTGTTCTATCCGGCTCTGACCCTTCTTGAGATGGTAATAGGGTTGGCTATGATGGTCGTCATCACCGCCATGCTACTGCCGCAACTAAAAGCCATCTACAACAGTTGGGATTCTCAGGTTAATGCCTCCGAGGCGCTGCAGAACGGAAGATTCCTGATCGACCATTTGAATCGCACTCTGTCCAGGGCCGCGCGAATAACTGCCGTCAGTGACTCAGCCACGACCAGCGGTTATATCGAGTTTATGGACAACGATGCCAACAGCTTCAGATATGACGTCAACGGCACGAGCAACTATGTCCAGTTCGGCCTTCTCGGGGACCTTTCAGATTTGGCGGGGCCGGTCAGCCAGTTGCAGTTTACCTGTTACGATAGCAACGACCTCGATACACCGATAACGGACGTCGACTCCATACGCAATGTGAAGGTCGAGACGACGCTGACAAACGCCGGCGCTCTCGGTGCGGATACAACACTCAGCACACAGGCGTATATCCGGACAAATTGCCTCTCTCACAAGGAAATCACCAAGGCCACGCCGTTTGAGTATGATATATTGAGAGGCGCCACTCCCGCCTTATTTCAGATTGACAGCACCCACTATCTTTGTGCTTATGCGGGAAATCTCGACGCCGGATCAGCTGTGGTCCTGACGGTCGACACAGGGACATGGGACGTAACGAATGAGATGCCTTTTGAGTACGACACTACCAGGGGAGCGACTCCGGCCTTGTCACAGATAGACGCGACTCACTTTCTATGCGCCTATTCCGGCGACGGCAGCGATGGCTGGGCGGTAGTCCTGACGGTTGATACGGGCACTTGGAATATTACGATGGAAACTCCATTTGAATACGACACGGATCAAGCGGATACTCCCGCCTTAGCCAAGATTGACGCAGACCATTATCTCTGCGCGTATTCCGACAAGTTCAACGACGGGTGGGCGGTGGTTCTGACGGTTAACACGGGCACATGGGAAATCACCAAGGAAACTCCTTTCGAATACGATACGGATCAGGCGCTTACTCCCGCCTTGGCCAAGATAGACGACAGCCATTATCTCTGCGCTTACGCCGACAAGTTCACGGACGGCCAGGCGGTGGTTCTGACGGTTAACACGGGCACATGGAATATCACCAAAGAAACCCCTCTTGAATACGACACGGCGAATGCCCAGAATCCTGCTTTGCAGCAGATAGACGCAACCCACTACCTGTGCGCTTATCAAGGTCCTGTCCTGACAGGTTGGGTCGTTGTTCTGACGGTAAATACAGGCGACTGGTCGGTATCCAAGGAGACCCCCTTTGAGCATGACGCTGTGACCGGTATGGGTGCCGCTCTGGCTCAGGTAGATGCAAACGACTATTTCTGTGCTTACACAGGACCGGCCAGCGTCGGTCACGCCGTGGTAATGACAGTCGATCCCGGCACCTGGATGATATCAAATGCAGCAACTTTGGAGTTTGACAGCACGGTGGCAACGACTCCCATCATAGTAAAGATCGATCCGGAATACTATATCTGTGCCTATACCGGCCTTGGTGATGACGGCTGGTCGGTGGTATTGAAATACACGACTATACTACGGCCCTGAGACGCAAAGACAATCGATCCCGAAGAATTGACTACTATGCGGCACAAGAAGAAGAAAACCTTGTTTTATCCGGCTCTGACCATTCTTGAGATGGTCTTAGCTTTGGCCATAATAGCCGTTGTCATTACTATACTGCTGCCGCAACTAAAAGCCATCTCTAACAGTTGGGATTCTCAGGTTGGTGCTTCCGAGACACTGCAGAACGGCAGATTCCTTATCGACCATTTGAACCGCAATCTGTCGGCGGCAGCGCGAATAACTGCCGTCAGTGACTCAGCCACGACTAACGGTTATATCGAGTTTATAGACAACGACGCCAACAGCTTTAGATATGATGTCAACGGCACGAGCGACTATGTGGAGTTCGGCCTTCTCGGCAGCCTTTCAGATTTGGCAGGTCCGGTTAGCCAGTTGCAGTTTGCGTGTTACAACGCTAATGACCTCGATACGCCGATAACGGACGTCAACTCCATACGCAGTGTAAAGGTCGAGACGACGGTGGTTAATGCCGCTGCGCTCGACGCGGATATGACGTTCACCACCCAGGCCTACATTCGTTCCAATACCCTGCCGGCTGTTGGTGGGAACATTTCCAAATTGGCTGAGCCCTGGCTTGAGTATGACACCGATGAAGGCATGGAGCCTGCATTGTGCCAGATTGACGCCACACATCACCTTTGCGCTTATGCTGGTCCTTTAGACGATGGTTGGGCGGTGGTCCTGACGGTTAATACGAGCAATTGGACCGTCACACGAGAAACACCTTTTGAGTACGACGTCGACAGAGGGAACACGCCGGCACTGTGTCAAATTGATGCCACGCATTATCTTTGCGTATACACCGGAATGGGAGTAGACGGCTTCGCTGTTGTGTTGACGGTTGATACCGCCAGTTGGACCATCAGCAAAGAGACTCCGTTCGAGTACAATACCAGCAATGGTGAAACCCCTGCTTTGTGCAAGATAGACGACACGCATTATCTTTGCGCCTACGAAGGTGTGGGTGGTGATGGCTGGGCTAATATACTGAAAGTAAATACTGGTGATTGGACTATTACTAATTCAGACACATTGGAATTTGATACGAGCACGGGACAACTTCCGGCTTTGTCTCAGTTAGATCAAACACATTATCTTTGTGCTTATGCCGGACCGGGAGGTGATGGCTGGGCCGTGGTTCTAACGGTCGATACGGGGACCTGGACTATAGCGAAAGAGACGCCCTTTGAGTTTGATACAGCGGATGCCATGGAAAACGCATTAGCTCGGATAGACAGCACGCATTATCTTTGCGCCTACCGGGGAACTTCGGACGACGGCTGGGCGGTGGTTCTGACGGTGGACCCGGCGACCTGGACTATAACGAAAGAGACCCCTTTTGAGTTTGACACAACGGGTGCTCTAGAAAACGCATTAACTCCGATAGACAGCACGCGTTATCTTAGCGCCTACCGGGGAACTTTCGCCGACGGCTGGGCGGTGGTTCTTACGGTCAACCCAGGGACCTGGACAATCAGCAAGGAGACGCCGTGTCAGTTTGGTGCTGTTATGGGTATGGATCCTGCGCTGTCTCAGATAGATAGTACACACTATCTTTGTGCCTATAGCGGACCTGCATCGGACGGCTTCGTAGGAGTACTGGAACTGAACGCTGGGATTCGACCATAGGAAGCGCAGCAGATATGAGCTCCATCGACGATACAACAAATATCGCCTGCTTCGCCGTCTTTGTCAGGCGAAAAAACGCTCGCTCTCGGGCCGACGACGGAGTTTTCAGACAGAGCCTAGTGTTTGCTGTGGCACTGCTTTGGGCGCCAAATCTCTTACGGACTGCCGTTATAGGACTCCTCTTGGGGGCAGGGGGTGGGGTAATAGTTTCTCACTTCTGACAACTGGCGATTTCCGATAAAGAACAGGCGAATCCGACCGAAAGGCCCACTTTGACGCCGCTTCTTCTGGCTCTCATCTTTCCCGACCTTTAGCGAAAATGCTGGCAATGAGCGCCTCGTTATATGCCGAAAAACCTACTACGGGGCGGTAGATGCTGTGCGCGAGAGGCCCAGCCGCAGACCGTCTCGGGAGAACTATGGAAGATATGGAAGTTGGTTTCAGAAATAGCGGCACGGTTCTGCTGATCACAGTGTTTGTCGTAGCGCTGCTTTCGGCGGTGGTCATAGGCATGTTGCGCGTGATAACGGAAGAAATACAAGTTATGCGCAATCAAGTTTGCAGCGCCGAGGCAATGGCGACCGGAGAGGCAGGCCTCAACGATGCCTTCGCCGAGCTCAGGGGCGATTCGAGCTGGACTGCCGGCTTTGCGGACAAACCTTTCAATGGCGGCTCATATACCGTGACAGTCGCAGGGGCCTTGCCCAATTTGACTATCACGTCAACAGGAACCAGCGCGCAGGGATTTGTCGCGCGAGTCGCGGCTGATACGACGATCGGAACAAACAGTCCCTACATCATAAGAATCGACGCACTGAGGGTCAATGAATGAAGCTCAAGGCAAGGACAGCGCTGGGAGTTGATATCTCCGACGGCCTGATCAATTTGGCTTTGCTCAGACAGAGCGCCAAAGGCATTGAGTTGGTCAAGACCGCCACCGGAGAAGTCCCGGATGGGGCAATGGTCGACGGTCGCGTCGAGGATCCAGTGGCGCTTGCCAAGGCCATAAGGGAGCTGAAAAATCGCAACAGGATCCGGGCAAGAAGATCTGCGGCATCGTTATCCGTCAGTCCCGTGATCACACGCATCCTGGAAACGCCCGAGGGTACTCCAAGCAATGTGAGGCAGATAGTTCGGGACGAACTGAAAAGCTATGTTGCCCTCTCAGGCAGAGAGATCAGCTACGACTTCTGTGGACTTAAATCGACACGCGGATCTGGGGGTCGTCTCTTCGTGGTGTCTGCCGACCGGAAGCAGGTAACAGAACTGATCATGACTTACGTGCGGGCAGGCCTTGACGTCGAGGTTCTCGAACCGGCAGTTCTTGCCTACATCCGCGCTATTTATGCTGAAAAGATAGAAGGAAGATTCGACTGCAATGTGCTTGTTGCGCTGTTGGCCGGCAGTACTCTGACTCTGTGCGTCTTTAGAAAGGAAACGCTGCATACTGTCAGAGTAGAGGACATCAGTGCCGAGAAAGCAGAACCCGACGAGTTGTGCCGGCGACTTGCCGCTGAGATTAATACTATCATTCAATCTTATGAGGTCGAAGTCGCCGACGGCGCCGGCAACTGGGAGATAACTGTGCTTGCCGATCGCGTGCAATTGCCCGACGACACTCAAGAATCTCTCAGAGCCGAGGCTCCGAATGCCGCGTGGCAAGTCATATCCGGCGAGAACGTGTATGAGGATATGATCGCTGAGGCCAAAGGCTGTAAGCAGGGCCGGCCGGTGCTTGCGATCAGCCTGGCCATGGGGCTTCTGAACGGTTGCGATACGGCTCTGCGAGTCAATCTTGTTCCTCCGGAATCTGCCGAAGTCAGATCGGTCAGAAAACAATTGGTCCTGACAGCAGTCATCACTTTCCTG
Source organism: Phycisphaerae bacterium SG8_4 (assembly GCA_001303465.1). GTDB lineage: Bacteria > Planctomycetota > Phycisphaerae > Sedimentisphaerales > Anaerobacaceae > SG8-4. The sequence continues at coordinate 4,359 of LJTR01000139.1, read as the reverse complement.
GCAATTCCGCTGTTTGCCTTTTTGGCCGGAAAAGGGTTGAGCCTGCTGACCGAGAAGGTGCGCAGAGACATCGACAGCCGCAAGCAAACGGACCTGTCACAGGAAGTATATGCTCTGTATAAAGAGCAGCGACTCCTGAAACGACAAATCGAGCTACTACGAGAAGGACCGGACGGGCCCAACACCGTTTTGAGTTCTCGCCGGACCGTGGATTGGGCGGGCATACTCGACGACATCAAAGCCCGGACGCCCAAGGCCGCGCGCATAACAGCGCTAGATAAAAACGGCGACGCCGGGATGTCTCTGGAGGGGCTGGCACTATCGTATGAGGCGGCTCGAGTGTTTGTAACAAAGCTGAGCGAGTCGGATTATATCAGCCTGGCTACTCTGACCGAGGCAACGAGAGAAGATTCGGCAGACGGTCTGGTCACATATAAGATCGAGTGTTTACTGGCAAAGGAAAAGAGTGAGAGCTGATGTTGGTCGATAAGCTTGCCAAGATGGGTCATTCAAGAAGAAACGCCGTCTCGGCGTCGCTGATTGTCATCGCAGCATTCGCGATGTATAACTGGACGGTAACGCCGCACGCCGCCAGTTTGTCCTCGGCGAAGGCTTACGAGTCCATCGTGGACAACCTTGCCAAGCAACGCACACTCATCGCCACCGATGTCAAGTTAAAACACAAGAAGCTGGAGCAATTACGTGAGCAGTCCGAGCAGCTTCTGAGTACTCTCTTTACACCTGATCAGGCCAGAGAGTTCTTCAGTGACCTCGAGATCATCTCGGTCCAGACGGGCTGCGCGGTCCAATCCATCAACTTGTTCCCCGGTGAGAAAGCAAATGAACAACGGCGTCTGGGCATTAGGACTAGAAGTGCCGAGCTGAGCGTTGTGGCACTCTATCGGGACATTGCGCAGCTAATCAGAAGGCTGCAAGACCGCGATCAGAAGGTCTGGTTAGATTCGATGAAGCTTCGAGCTATCAGCGCCACTTCGGACAAAGTCGCGTGCAGCCTGACCATCACAATTTGTGAGACTACTGACAAGGATACCCCATGAATAAGAGAAACCATACCAGGCGAAACGTCTGCTTTGTCGTTATGTGGTATGCTGTTCTACCGGCAATACCCATTCAGGCAGGACAGAGCGCACCAATAGCGGTTGGCCGTGAGAATCCTTTTGCAGAAATTGCCAAGCCTAAAATGCTCACGAGATCGTCGAGAGTCCTCAGCTCCTTGGAGCTGGGTGAAGAGATTCCGGAATTGTCCATAGCGACGGTGAAGCTCAAATCCCTCGACGCCGAGACGCTGAGTTCCGCAATTGAGGGCATGTGTTCTCCTTATGGCAGCATCTCTTCGGACAAAAAGACCAATTCCCTAATCATTTGCGACACCAGCGAAGATCTGGCCAGAATACTGGCTGAGATAAGAAAAGCCGATGCGACTGCTCCGGAACCGCTGTTTGTTGAAACTGCAAACTTGAAGTTCCTGGATGCCACAAGTCTCACGGAAGGCCTTAAGGGGATGTTGTCTCCGTATGGAAGTGTGACGGTAAACAAGAGCAGCAACTCCTTGATAATCAGCGATACAGAAGAAAACCTTTCAAGGATTCTCTCTGAGATAGAAAGGGCCGACAAAACACCCAGGCAGATTATGGTAGAGGTCGTCGTCGTTGACGTACAACTGAATGACGACACCGCAATCGGCATCAATTGGGACATCCTTTCAGATACCAAGTATGATGTCGCGTATAGACAGAACTATACAACTCGCCTTGGTTCGACCGTTGAGAACGATACCACTGTCGGAAATGCGACGGCCTTTAATACAACTGGTCTCGGCGGCGACTTCAGCGTTATAAGCGGCACGATTCGCAACGTTGTGAGCATGCTCCAGCAAAAGAGAGACGTGGAGATTCTCGCCAGCCCGCGAGCGATGATGGTAAGTGGACAAACCGCAAAAATCAGGGCTGTTGAAGAAATCCCCTACAGCGAAGTCAGCGACACTGCCGCCGGAGGGGCGGGTGCTCTTACCTCTACCCAATTCAAGGAAGTCGGCGTCACTTTAGAAGTGACCGGCACAATTACAGACGGTAATAACATTTTTCTCACACTCAATTCCCAACAGAGTGTTCAGACCAGCGAGAGCACAACGGGGGTACCCGTGGTCGACGCCAGAGAGGTCGACACGTCGCTGATGCTCAAAGACGGACAGATAGTCGTCATTGGAGGCTTGAGGCGGCAGGAGAAGACCAATCAGGTCAGTCAGATACCTATTCTTGGTGATATTCCGCTGCTTGGCCTGCTGTTTAAGTATACCAATACGGTACTCAACAATACAGAGCTGATTGTATTCGTCTCGCCGCACATTTATAGAGATGGAGAGCCTATCGGTGAGGACGCCATGTCGAAGTACAAAGAAATCACAGACAGGCCCATGCTCTCACTTCCAGTACATAAGAACACAGAGGCCATTAAGGATGAGAACAGAGAGGCCACCAAGAAGAGGCTTCTGAAAAGGATAGAAGAACTCCAAAACAGAAACGATGAAGATGCCGCTGAAGAGTTGCTGTCAAACCTCTCTGATTTGGAGGAGATTCTCAGCCGGGAGATGCGGGAGACGTTGGATTCATCGCAAGAAGTCCTGGCTGAAAAGGGTAAGGGCGGTTCAGGCAAGATGTACTCCGATGACATCCGGCTTTACCGACCATGAGACGCGGCTGACATATAGTGTTCCTGATTGAAAATTCGCGTTCTTGCGCGGGTAAGGGGCTATAAAATAACAGGTTATGGTTTTGCTCGCGGGAATTTACTACCCTGAAGGGTATAGCAGACTAATCCCGCCGCGCCGGGCGCTTCGAGGAACGTTATGTTCCTATAAATATGTCGATCTGACAGCAGGAGTGATGCCTCGCTGCGTTTCTTGAAAATCGGTCGCGTTTTACTAATCCTCCGGCGGATTTGCGTCGATAATTATCCTTGGGACGAGTCTCTAGTGAAGAAGATGGTGGGACTCGAACAGGGATCTTTGAGGGTAAGTTAGAATGTTTGGAATGACTAAGGCGCGCAAGAAAGTAGCGCCAGCCAGGATACTTGTCGTCGACGACGAAGCAGACTCTCGCAGCATCATACAATGCCGTCTGGAATGGTGCCACTACAAAGTCATTTCCGCTGGCAATGGCCAAGAGGCGCTCAAGATAGCGGAAGATGAAAAACCGGACCTGATCCTTCTTGACACTAACATGCCCGTCATGAATGGGCTCGATGTGCTTGAACGCATGAGAAAGAATCCGGCCTTGAGAGACATACCTGTAATAATGGTTACAGCGCTTTGCGAGAGACAACACATAGATGCAGCTTCTGCCTATGGCATCGCAGGTTATGTTACCAAACCAATTGATTTCACCAGCCTGCTTGACAAGATTTCCGAAATTCTGAACCAGCGGTGAAACATGCCAACAGGATTAGGCAGCTCTGGGCGGCGCAGTTGTCAAGGCTGACGTCGGACCGGCGCAATCGACTGCTTGTCGACCCCGCATTCATCGTCAGCTCTGTTGCATGTGATGATCACAAATACAGCTAATCTGCGCAGGTTCACCGCACCCATACGTCCGACAAGAAAAGTGCTGGTCACTGGGTGAGCATTAGGTTCATAACCTGGTCGAAATGCTCATAGTCTACCTTGCCCATTGGGCCACCATGTTTCGTGATAATCTCAAGCATCTGCGGATCATAGACCAGGCGGGCGCTGAAATCGCCGACCAGGATGTTCCAGCCGCCCATATGGGCCACGGAGCCATCCAGCACCGAATCGACCAGCAGCAGAGTTTCGCCGGCGCTAAGCTGTGAGAGCTTCTTGAACTTGCGATCTCGATTTTCCAGACTCACGCAAATCGGATTGTACATATATGACATGCGTGTGCCGGGATTTGAGACGAGCGGAGACGAAGAAGGAAATACCGGTTCTGAATAGTTTTTGTATTTGAAACGGACATCCGGCGAAGGACAATAGAAGACTCTGCCGTCCTTTAGGATGCCTGCCTTGAAGACAAAACCCACATTCCACCATGTCGCGTCACCGCTCTTGAACCATCTTGTGTAATGTCCTTCCGTCTGCCGCTTTCTGACTTCGTTCATCGGCGGTATCACGCCGTCAAAATCCTGGGTGTAGAGATTGATGCCGGTGCCCATCTGTCGAATATTCGATGCACAGGAAACTCTTTGGGCCTGCATTCTGGCCCTGTGCAGGACGGGCGCCAGAATGGCCATCAGCAGTGCGATGATGGCGATCACCACCAGCAACTCGATCAATGTAAAGGCTTTTCTCGAGTCCATTCGACATCTTCCCATTTCAAAGGTTCA
>LJTR01000297.1 GCA_001303465.1 Phycisphaerae bacterium SG8_4 | reverse complement strand
TTGTTCTTGTCGCCTAAACCGATGCTGATCGAAGTGACATTGGTAAGGTCCACGCCCTGACTGGCAAACTCCTGCAGATCGATGGTCCACTCGGTCCACGTATTTATCTGCGCCGCAGCGGGATCGTCATGATAGACTGTGGCGCTGCCGTTGAGGATTACGTACATCGGCTCAGGGGCATTTGATGCCTCGCCCCGGAACCACAGCGACAACACTCCAACACCTTCTTCGGTCCAATCCGGGCCGATCTGTAGATCAGCGACATTCGCCGTGACCTCTGAAAAGGCGACAACGGTGTTGTCATAGTAAAGTGGTGCTGACTGCGAGCCCTCGTGGACAATTGAAGTCTCCATTGACAGCTCGAATGCTTCCAGACCACCTATGGTCGAGCCGTTTGTCGGATCCTCAAATCCGTCTGCCCACGTGAAGAATATCAGATTGCTGCCCTCGTCGGGTGGCCAAATCTCGTTATAGGCCTCGAAATCATCGACGGTGATGAAGTCGGCCGTCTCGAAGCTCCAGACAATACCTTTCACCGTGTCAGCCGCGCTGACCGCATCGACACGCCAGTAGTAGGTAGACTTCCAGGCGAGTTTGCCGGGATCATAGCTTTCGGATCCCAGCGCCATGCTGCCCTTGTACTCGGGCGAAGCCGAGGTAGCGTTTCGAACCGCGTCTTTGTCGGTGCCAAAGTACACTTCGCTCGAAGTTGCACTTTCTCCCGGCGTCCAGCTCAGAGTGGCGTTCATCTGCACGCCGGTTGCGCCGTTGGCAGGACTCGGGGCGCCGACTGCGCCCGGCGTCGAGAATGCCCAGACGTCACCTTTATGCGTCTCTACCGCATCGAACTCATCGACGCGCCAGTAGTAAACCTTCTCGCGTTCGAGCTGACCCGGGCTGTAGGTTGCAGGTCCCTGCGAGGTCCCTCCGGCAGCGTTGCTCACATCGTCAAAATTGTCGCCAAAATAGACGGTGTGCAACAAAGCACCAAAACCCGCTGTCCAGCTTAGCTCTGCGTCCAAGTCCACGGATTCGGCTCCGTCGGCAGGATCAGGATTGAAAGCGGTCTTTGGCGGCACTATGAAGCTCCACACGTCGCCCCTGTTCTTTGTGCCGTCTGCCTCGACCTCGTCGATCCGCCAATAATAGGTCGTGCCTGCAACAAGACCGTCCGGGTAAGGATATCCGGGAAATCCGACAATGTAGAACGTGTCACCCTGATTGCCTCTAAACGTATCACCGGTGCCGTTGTTCACTTCGTCAAAATCCACACCGACGTAAACATCGTGTGATGCCGCGGCGTCTGCCGGCGACCAGCTAAGGGACGCCCACGTATCCTCATAGACGCTACCATCGGCCGGATCCGGATTGTAGGCTTTTCCCGCCTCCACAGCCGTCAACGTGATCTTGCCGGGATTCCTGCCGTCGAAGTCCATGGCGAACACGCCGGCGCCGCCATGTGCGGTAATCTGACCGGCGGCCATAAGGTCTTCAAGGTACTGCATGAATCTGCTCTCTTCGCCTTCCAATACCTCCATTATAAGAGTGCCCTCGGTGATGTCTATCAGGCCGCCATCATTCACTAACAGACCCCCACCGAAGCGGTCGGAATTTCCGGCGCGAGAGGTGCCGATGTTGTAGGTGCCGCCATGAAGGTAAAGTTCGCCGGTATTTCCGGGTCCGGTCGAGAGGACGACGCCCTGGGCGTTGACCGTGCCGCCGGTCATAATCCACTTGCCGGAAGCACCGCCCCACCCAAACTCGTGGATGCCGGGTCCTCCAGTCAATTCCATGGTACCGCCGCTCATGTAACAGGTGGCATGGCAGTCAGCCGCATCACCCCACCAGATTCCCCAGCCGGTCAGTATGAGCGTTCCGCCCGTGATCGTCAGGGTGGGCTCACCAGGCAGTTCATTAGACATCCCGTCGATCTCTATGTGCATTCCATCCTGAATAACCGGGCCGTTTGGAGCTGTTGCGCCCGGTGACTCGATATGCGCCCAGTCAGCAGCGCCGGGGGCCTTATTGCCTTCCCAGTTGGCCCCGTTCTCCCAAAGGTTGTCCGCGCCGGCGCCGGTCCACAATATGTCAGCAGCATCACTGACATTGACAAAACCGAGCGTCAGGACAACAGAAGCCAAAACAATCAGTTTCTTACACATGGTAGTCCTCCTTAAAGCAAAGTATAGAGTAATAAATCGTCTCTCGGCCACGCGCCAAATCAAACGAAGGTAAAGAAGATCAATCTTCTAAACATCATGAGTCCTCCCAAATTAGTTGCAGTAATAGGATTATTCCCTTTGTATACCAAAACGCATGTAGCTTCGTTTCGACCTGGCAGTGAATCACTGCCTTTGGCCACGATTACCTCCTATGGAACGGGGCGATACAGCCTGATATCGTCAAAGTACAACGTACCCCTGGCACCAGCACCGTCAATCCCGATGCTCAACGTCGTGATGTTCTGCGGATTCACGGGTAACGATGCCAGAGCGATGCTCCACTTCGTCCACCGTCGCTGCTGTATGTCGTCCGCATTGCCGTCGTAGGAAACTTTCGAGCCGTTGATCTTCACATACAACTGCCCTGTGTTTTCCGCGGCACCGTGGAAGTGCAGGACCAATGTCTCAACGCCATCCTGCGTCCAGTCCTGCGCAACGGCAAAGGCACGTTCGGCCTCAGAATATGTCGCGGTGGAGGTGTTGTCGTAGAACAGTGGCATCGACTGGTAGCCTCCGTGAACGATGTTGGTCTCGACATAATGCTCCCCGGCAGCCCAATTCGGAAGAAGATAGCCTACTGTAGCGCCATTCGTCGTATCCAGATATCCATCTGCCCAAGTGCTGTATATCTCGTCCGGCGGATAGTCGTTGTAGTCCTCAAAGTCGTCCACAATGAGGAAGTCGGCTGCCGTAAAGCTCCAAACGCTGCCTGTCCACGGACTTTCTGGATTGAGATCATTGATTTCATCCACGCGCCAATAGTAAGTCGTATCCCACTCGAGCAATCCGGGATCATAGCTTTCAGAACCAAGTGTTTTGCTGCCTCTGTACTCCGGCGAGCCCGTGGTGGCATTCCTCACAGCTTCTTCATCAACGCCGAAATACACTTGGTGCGAAGCAGCATCTTGTCCTGGACTCCAGTCAACGGTAGTGGTCTGCCTTATGTCCGCTGCCCCGTTGGAGGGGCTTGGGCGGTTGGCCCTGACCGGCAGTGAAAAAGCGGCCTGTGGAATGATTTGCCTTGGCATCGAGGGGCTGCCCCAGAACAAAACGACCACCGCACCTCCGCCAAAGGACTGCCTGTAGGCAAATTCCATCACTATCGAACGAGTTCCCTCTTCCAGGTAAACGGCCTTGTGGTGCTCGACCGGGAAATGGTCCTGCCATCTTTCGTCTATGCCACGGTCTTGCCACTTGTCGATGATCAGCTGATCATCGACCCACAGACGCATGCCGCCCTGCACCTTCGGGTAGAAGCTGTAGGTTTCGGAGATTGGCACGTCCAGATCACCGGTCCACCTGATCGAGTAGTTGTCATCGCCGACTTCTTGGTCAGGTCCGCTGAGACCCCAGTTAAAGTTGATTTGAGGATCCGTTCGGCTCAGAACGTGATCTTGCAGATCCACGCCGGTATAATAGTCGCCTCGCAGGCCTCCGCCGGTACCCGCCGTCTTGAAGCTCCAGACCTGGCCCATTTGCAGGCCGGCGGCGCCGAACTCGTCGATGCGCCAGTAGTAAGTCTTATCCGATTCGAGCAGGCCGGGATCATAGGTTGTATTTGGCTGCATGCGTTCTCCGGAGGCGTTGTTCACCTCGTCAAAGTTGTCGCCGAAATACACAGTGTGCAGTTTCGAATTCAGACCCGCCGTCCAGCCAAGCTCGACATCAGTCTCTAAGAATTTGGCTCCGTCGGCGGGTGCCGGGTCGTGCGCGGTCGTGGGAGGAACGCGGAAGCTCCAGACGTCACCGGCGTGGGTCGTCCCACTAGCCTCGATTTCATCGATTCGCCAGTAGTATGTCGTGCCCGGAACGAGACCCTGAGGATAGGCAAATCCCGAGAGGCCGGCGACGAAACTGGTAGATGTCTGGTTGCCACCGAACGTCCCTTCGGCGCCTCCGTTTACGTCGTCGAAGCTCTCACCCAGATACACGTCATGCGATACCGCAGACTCGCCGGCTGACCAGTCGAGCCTGACACTGGTGCGCTGATGTGTTGCGCCGTCGGCAGGGCTGGGGCCAAAAGCATGTGGCCAACCTTCGCCGTGCATAACTTGCTTGAGCTCACTCTGTGACAGTGCCCGTTTGAACAAGTGGAATTCGTCCATAAGCCCAGTGAAAGGTCTCGCGTTGCCAATACTTAAACCTACGCGAGCCCCGTCACGCCAATCTCCGGGTATTTCCCTGCCGGTTGGAAGATCGAGTTGCGAAACCACCTCGCCGTTCACGTACAGAACCGCCCTGCCGGATTCTTTGTCATACGTTCCGGCGTAATGAAGCCATTGCCCCCAAGTCACGGAACCGGCCTGTATATCGAAGATCGGACTCATACCGGAAGCGCGGAGCGCCCATCTGAATTGCCCGTCGGCACGCAGTTCCGGGTGGACAAGCCAGCTCCCCGCATTCGTTCTGGCATCGAATATGGCATGGTGATCGCCCGTGTCCTCACATTTCACCCAGGCGGCGAGTGTGATCGCAGATGTTGGAATATCTTCGAGAGGGAAGTTACCGCCGTCCAGATCGACAAATCCAGCATCAGTAAAGCTGGCGGCTCCGTTGTGCACACCGGCAGGATCAGCCGTGACACGACCTTGCACAGTGCCGTGATGGGCATTTCCGGATTGGTCCGTGACGATTTTGCCGACATCGTCGAATGAATAGCGTATTACCAGAGACGCATCGTCAGCAGCCAAGGCGCTGCCGGCCAGAGCAAGCACCAAGACACAAGAAAGCAGACAAATCATTTCGCCACGCATAACGGGTCCTCCTTCAAACGAAACTCACATAAAACGACCTAGGACGGTCTGTATTGTTGAACACGTTTTGTCAGGTGATGCCGAAGACAGTTTGCATTCGTTTGAGGCTGTCTCCTTCCTTAATGAACCGATCGTCAGTGACAAGGCCTGAACGCTGTCTCAGAATCGTGCGTCTCCGGTTCCTTTTAGTTGCCCTCATACCCCATTTTTCTGCGCCCACTCAAGGAATTCCCAAAATTGAGGAAGTCCTGCTTGCAGAATAGCCGGAGATCCACAGACCTTCCATAAGAGTATTTGTACCAAACCGGCCGCCACCAGGTCAAGGACTAATTTGAAAAACCGCACAGCACAAATGAGCATTCTGGCGGACAGCATTGCGAGCACGTTACTGGCGTTGATTTGCCAGCAGCTTGACAAAATCATCGGCGGCAAGCTCGGCGAGGCTGTCGACGACAATATCCGCCATGGTCAAATCCCTCCGCTTTCTGGTGGTTGTCACCGCCGCCACGGGCATCCCTGCAGCCTTGCCCGCCTCGACTCCCTGGACGGCGTCCTCCACGACCGCGCAGCAGCCCGGTGGCAGTTTGAGTTGCTCTGCGGCCTTGAGAAAAGTATCCGGCGCGGGCTTGCCGCGGGTTACCTGCTCTCCGGAGACGCAGGCGTCAAAACAATCCCGCAGATTCACGCGGTCTAAAACAAGATCAAGATTGGCTCTCGGCGCCGAGGAGCCGACCGCCGTGAGAAAGCCTGAGTCTCTCAGATCGTCGAGCAGATCTTTTGCCCCATCCGACGGTTCCAGGTGATCGGCGATGATCTGGCGATAGCGCTGCTCTTTCCAGTCAGCCATGCGATCGACCTCGTCGCGGGGCAAGTCTCGCCCGGTCACCATCGGGATGATCATGTAATTCTGCATGCCGAAAGTTCTGTAAAAGAACTCGTCGGACATGATGAAGCCTTCCTTCTCAGCGAGGTCGAACCATGATTGCCTGTGGGCCCAGCCGGTATCGACCAGCACGCCGTCCAAGTCAAAAATAACACCCATTCTATTGCTCTTGTTGCTCATGCGGCCTATGTTAGCCATTCGGCGGGCTGCGTCAAGAACGACAACACTTGACTCGGCGAGTGGATTTGAAGACAATTCTTTCTTTAGGTGTGCGTCTCTATAGGCGCACATCACATTACGAGGCTCGAAGATGCGAACTTGTCTTGCAGTCACAGTGACGTTGGGAGTTTGTATCGGTTGGCTTGGCGCAGATCCTACCGCGAGCGCAGCAGCCCGAAAGATCAACCCGAGACAGTTGCCTGACGTCGTG
>LJTR01000296.1 GCA_001303465.1 Phycisphaerae bacterium SG8_4 | reverse complement strand
ATACTTTCCAAACGACCTTTCCATGCTATAACCGTTTTCGATGTCACCTCTTATGTCGCCAATTATTCGTGCGAAGGCGGGATTATCTGATTGCTCTTCCAGCACTTCGAGAGATCTGGTAATTGACAGGCCTGCTGAGTACATTTCTGAAAACTTATAGATGAAGGTGACAACCTCTGCGTGCTTGACCTTCCTGCTCTTTTGCTTTTTGCTCTTCCGTCGGCGCGCCTTCACGAGGGAGTAGCCCGTCTTGTTCAGTTCCTGACGAAGCAGTCCAACACTGCCAACATCGTCGTAAGCGCCGACGACTGTGTTGCCATCGCCATCGGTTGCTGTGTAGTCGTATGTCACCATCAGTTCGCCTCGACATCTATGATCCGTGTTAGTTCATCCACCGTCGAGACACCATCCAGGACCTCATCGACTGCGTTTTGAAAAAGCGTTTTCATACCTTCCTTGATGGCCTGCTGCTCAATAGACTGATCGTCGCCTCCGTTGGCTATCAGCCGCCTTATTTCCGCCGAGATATTTAGTATCTCATGAACGCTTTTTCGTCTGTGATACCCGGTATTACCACAAATCTCACACCCGGATCCACGATATAACCATATCCTCTTGTCAGGGCCGGATTCGCCGAAGAGACACTTCAGTTCCAGCTCGGAGGGCTCATAGGGCTGTTTGCAGTTCAGGCACGACATCCTCATAAGCCTTTGGGCCACAGTCGCCAGAAGGGCAGAGGCGACCAGAAATGGAGGTACCCCAAGGTTGATCAAACGCGAGATCGCGCCGGCGGCATCATTTGTATGCAGCGTACTCAGGACCAGGTGCCCCGTCTGAGCTGCGCTCACTGCTATTTCAGCGGTTTCCGCGTCACGAATCTCACCAATCAGAATTATGTCCGGATCCTGTCGGAGTATGCTCCGCAGAGCCGAGGCGAAGGTCCTGCCCGCGACCGGGCTGACCTGGACCTGGGTAATGCCCTCAAGATGATACTCAACCGGATCCTCTACTGTGACGACGTTTCGTTCCGGGGTGTTCAGTAGCTGAAGCAAAGAGTAGAGAGTTGTGGTTTTCCCGCATCCTGTCGGACCGGTCAACAGGAGCATGCCGTAAGGATTTGCCACGATCGATCTAAATTCCTGACTAGCCTCGGGGGACGTGACGATCTGGTCAATCGACCATCTATTTGTACCCTTGTTGAGGACTCTGATTACTATCTTCTCTCCCTGTATTGCCGGGAGCGATGAGACTCGCAGGTCATAATCCTGACCGTCGCGCTGCACAGTCAGATGCCCGTCTTGAGGAATCCTTCGCTCGGAAATGTCCATGTTCGCCATGATCTTAATGTGCGAGACCATTTCCTGCTGAACCGACAAGGGCACGTTGATCGCGGGACGCAATGTTCCGTCTACACGGTATCTTGTTCTGACGTCAGATCCCTGTGGCTCGAGGTGTACGTCACTTGCACCGGCGTCGATGGCACCGTCTATTATGGAAGAAACGAGCTTGGCAACTGGAGAGTCACCGAACCTTGCAGAGGCGTGCTCGGCCATTGCTTGTTGCGCACCTTTGTCAGGCCCTTCTTTCATCCGCATCGAGACTATGGCCTGTTTTGTCACATTTGTTACGTCAAAATGGTAATGTATTGCGAGTCTAATGGCTGTGGGTGTGGCGGCAACCGGAACGACCTTGTATCCGGTCTTTAGTTCGATTTGATCCCGGACAGACAGATTCAAAGGCGAACTCATTGCAACGTGCAGTCTGTTGTCTTCTCTCTTGATTGGTATCAAATTGTGCCGGCTGGCCATCTTGTAGGGCACCAGGTGGGCCACCATAGGATCCATCGTTTCAGGCGCCAGATTTACGTATTCGATTCCGCTCGTGCGGGCAATGGCCCTGGTCAATTGTTCCTCATCGAGGAGGTTGCCCTCCTTGACGATGGCAATGATGCTCTGCCCGGTCTCTTCGTGCTGACTGACAACAGACTCGAGAGTCTCTTGGTCGAGAATGCTCTCATCAGCAAGAAATGAAATGAGGCGATCTCTTTGTTCCATGCTGATTGTGTCCCTTTTGAATGATAGACCTTATCCGCAACGAGTATCGGCAATGCCCTGTGCCGACTTGAAGAGAAACAACAGGAGATGAGGGGCTCTCCCAATTTCCTTCTTTCCTGGGAGTTGTGCGAACAAACGTTTTCTGGCGACTGCGGTTTGCTCCTCCGGCAGCACTTGGCGTCCTTTGCCCACATCCACGAACAAAAATCAGGGCTTCAGTGCCCATATGAATATAAGTACGTATTTCTACGTAGGGAGAAAGGCCGAAATAACGCTGATCTACAGCAGTGTTTTCGGCACTTTCGCAATATTCCCTCGGCATCTTGGCGAAGACAATATCTGGCCCCCAAACGGACGGATGCTACTGAGGCGGGAAACCGAGAATTGAGGGAAATTCAGTCTCAGCGGGTGCAAAATGCAAAGATGATATCCATCGGGCAGCTTGCAGCCGGTGTTGCACACGAATTGAACACCCCAATTGGCTCTGTGGGCTATGATTTCAGTTCACTGAAGAGCTATGTGACGAAAACCAAGAATTTGCTTCAGATGTGTGGCGAACTGGTCGAGGAAATTGACACTGCGGAAGCATCGGAGTCGTTGAATAAAGCCGATGCCGTAGGGAATAGATGCGGTACGACCGCCGTTGAGGTCGTCTATGAAGCGTCTGGTAACGGTCCGGCAGAGAGCCCGATAACCTGCGGCCCATATTCGATCCTTTCTTCACGATCAATGTGAGGTAGCAAACGATGGCAATGAGAGCCGTGTTATTTGTAGATGATGACGCAATCATGCTGCGATCTCTCGAACGTGGCTTCCAGGATGAGCAATTCGACAAGCACTTTGCCGGGAGCGGCGAGGAAGCGCTGGAGATCCTCCGCCGAGAGGAAGTGCACGTGTTGGTAACCGACATGTGTATGTGTGAGATGTCAGGAGCCGAACTTATCAGGATTGTCAAGCGAGAGTATCCCGACATCGTCAGTATCATGCACTCCGGATACGCGCCTACCGATGAGCTTAGGAGGGCCATCCACCGGGAAAAAATCTTCAAGTTTGTCTGCAAAACAGTGACCCTTGAAGAAGACCTTAAGCAGGTCGTACGACAGGCAGTGGATCACTATGATCTCCAGAGTCAACACGAAAAGGTGTTGGCAAAATCAGAGTGGTTGGGATAGGCATCTATTTATGGAACGGCTGCATGGCATGTATCGGTCTCTTAATCGCACGGGGAACAATACGGGACCGGATGACAGACCCGCGACAACGACCACGTCGCATTGCGAAGCTCAACACATAGCTTCAACTTCCTGCCTTGCTGTCGCGGACGTCGTGAATAGACGATTCGCTTGCAGAGGATCAACTGAACAAATCATGAATGTGCTGAAAAGCCGGAAATCCAATCAGGACAATGAGTATGGGTGCTGAGATCGCCGCACAGATGAAATACCGCCTCCTGCTGATTGAAGACGATAAACTCGATCAGATGGCTTTCGAGCGTTTTGTGAAGAAGGAGAAACTCCCATACGATTACATGATAGCCGGCTCAGTTTCAGAAGCGAAGAGCCTATTGGAATCATGTCAATTTGACGTAATAATCTCTGATTACTCGCTTGGAGACGGCACTGCACTGGACATCCTGAATTTGGTGAAGGACATCCCCGTCATACTTACCACCGCGGCCGCCGACGAACATGTGGCTGTCGAAACCTGGAAAGCCGGCGCCTACGACTATATTGCGAAGGACATCGATCGAAATCATCTTGAAGCCGTTCCAAAAGCCGTCGAAAACGCCGTCAATAGCAGAAGGCTGAAAGAGGCGCTCGAGAGAAGACAGAAGAATCTGGAGGCAATGTTCGACGCTGCGCCTGTCGGCATGCTGTTGGTCGATGAGAAGATGGTTGTCACTCGCGTCAACCGTCCTGTCACGCGCATGCTTCACAGAGAGTATCTACAGATTATCGATAGGCAAATCGGCGATGCTCTGGGGTGTGCCGGCAATACTTCCGGCAGGAAAGGGTGCGGAAAATGCCGTCTTCGCTCGGTATGTCTGCTCAGACAGACTATCGAAATTGTTCGAGATTTTGGTCGTCCCGTTCACGATGTTGAGATATGTCCAACACTTAAGATTTACGGCCAGGACACTGCTCTCTGGTTGCGTCTGAGCGCCGAGCCGGTAATGATAGACGGTCGTAAATGCGTGCTTCTTGCAGTAGATGACATCACCGAACGTAAGCAGGCGGAGGAGGAACGCGAACTGGCCGAGGACAAGTACCGCATGATTTTTGAAAGCTCGGCTGTCGGTATCACAGTGGCGGATGATCAGGAGCGGCTTATTTCGTGGAACAGATTCACGGAGGGCCTTCTTGGCATGGAAAAGAAGGACCTATACCTGAGACCCACGGAATCGCTTTATCCGGCCGAGGAGTGGAAGAGAATCCGGGCTTGTGATGTCAGACAAAAAGGCGTTCGGCGACATCTTGAAACGAGTATGATCAGAAAGGACGGCGTCATCATCGATGTCGACGTATCGCTGAGTGTTCTAAAGAATTCTGAGGGAAAGACTGTCGGTTCGATAGGCGTCATAAGCGATATTACCGAGCGCAAAAAGACAGAGGAGAAACTCAAAGAGACGATGGAGCTGAAATCACAGTTCATATCCACGATCACACATGAACTACGAACACCTCTGGCCGCTATCAAAGAAGGTGTTGCTATCGTCCTGGATGAAGTCACCGGTCCAGTCAACGAAGGACAGAAGAAATTCCTCGAAATTGCAGAGAGGAATACTGACAGGCTCGGTGCCCTCATCAACAACGTTCTGGATTTCCAGAAGTTCAGATCAAACAACGCAAGACTGGATATACAAGTTCATGATATCGAGCAAGTGCTCTCCGATGTTCACGAAACGATGGCTCTCTGCGCAAAAAAGGACCAGGTCGTACTGTCGTTTACCTGCGCTGAGGGACTGCCCAAGTCCAGATTTGACCGCGGCAACATTATTCAGGTCTTGACGAATCTTGTCGGTAACGCCATAAAATTCACCCCCCCAAAAGGTCGCGTGTCAGTTGACGTCACGCATCAGGAAGGCGAATTGGCAATCTGTATAAGGGACACGGGCATGGGAATACCCAAAGAAGCGCTTCCGAAGATATTCGAACGTTTCTATCGTGTGAACCGACCCGGAAAAGAAATCCAGGGAACGGGCCTGGGTCTTGCCATTGTCCACAGAATCGTGATGATGCACGGCGGGAGAGTGGAAGTCGAAAGCGAGATAGACCAGGGAACAACTTTTACAGTCTTTCTACCGGTGAACGCCAAATTCCCGCCGAAGGAAGCATCGTCAGAGGCAGATGAGATTCTGGAAGACTCCGTTGCCGAGTAATCACACCCGCTTTGAATTTGGAGAATGGAACTCAATCTCTGCTTCTGATGTTTCCGATTAAGATGCAAACCTGTTCAAGTTGCGGGATAGGCGATCATCTGGATTCATGCCGTTGCGGCGCTTTTGTCCAATACTCTCCGGATGATCTTCGCTATCTCCTGCCTCGTGATGGGTTTCAGGATGAACTCTTTTACTCCTATGCTTTCGAGCTGCTCAGGAGTGACGTTTTCAGGAAAGCCGGAGCACAGGATTATCAGAATATCGGGCCTGATCGAGATTAGCTTTTCGGCCAACTGCGTGCCGGTCATGTTCGGCATAACCTGATCGGTGATAACGAGATCAAACTTGCCGGGTTCATCCTGAAATGCCTCCAGGGCATCGACGCTGTTGGTCTTGGCAATGACCTCATATCCAAGTCGATCAAGTATCTGTTTTGTGACATCGACCATCACTTCTTCGTCGTCTACCAGGAGTATTACCTCCTTCTCCTTGGCATGCTGCCCCGATGGTTCAGGCTCTTGAATCTCCACGCTGCCAATCTTGGGGAGGAATATTTCAAATGTTGTGCCTTCGCCCGGCGTACTGCTTACGGCAATCGCCCCGTCGTGGCTCTTAATGATTCCGTGAACTACGGACAAGCCAAGTCCGGTTCCCTCATCTACATTTCTTGTGGTGAAGAACGGCTCAAAAATCCTTTCCAGAACTTCCTTATCCATGCCGCAGCCGGTGTCAGCCACAGCGATCTTCACATAGGAGCCGGGTTTCAGAAGCTCATCTCCGACTCTGGTCTCCGACTTGAGATCGACATCCTTCAGCATAACCTCCAAAACTCCGCCAGCGTTTTGCATCGCGCGCGATGCGTTT
>LJTR01000295.1 GCA_001303465.1 Phycisphaerae bacterium SG8_4 | reverse complement strand
TTTACAGCATCTGGTATCGGCACATGCGGGTCTATACGAGGAACCTCTTGAGCAATGCATTCCCGCCGTTCCTTGAGCCTTTGATCTTTTTGGCCGGTGTCGGGCTCGGCCTGGGCAAGTACATCGTCGAACCGATGGGCGGCGTCGCATACATCGAGTATCTCGGCACCGGCCTTCTGGTGACCACCGCTATGTTTACCGCCGCGTTCGAGTGCAGCTTCGGCACCTTTGTGCGTCTGGAATTCGAGAAGGTCTACGACGGGATGCTCGCCGCCCCGATGACTGTCAACAATCTCATAATCGGCGAGATGATATGGGCCGGGTCAAAGGGATTCTTCTTCACGTTTGCAGTGCTGTGCATATTGGCGGGATTCGGGACAATCACATTGCCCGGCGCCCTGCTTGCGCCGTTTGTCGGGTTCCTGACCGGGCTCATGTTCGCGACGATATCCATGCTGGTTACCTCGTTTGTAAAAACGATCAACCACTTCAACTTCTATTTCACCGGTTTCATATCGCCCATGTTCTTCTTTTCGGGTGTTGTCTTTCCGGTTGCAAACCTGCCGCCATACATAAGGCCGATTGCCGAGATCGTGCCCTTGACCCACTCGGTCCGATTAGTCAGGGCAATTTGCACTGACAATTACAGACCTGCCTTGCTGCTCGATCTACTCTACATAGCTGCGTTTACGACGATTGTGGGATACTTCGCGATTAAAAGGCTTCGCACTCGCCTTGTGAATTAAAGACTGGGCCAGCTTGATTTGTCGCCAGCCATATAGTATAGTGCTCCCGATTGAATTCCAGAGTTTTTGCGCGGGTAACTTGTGCCATAGGTAGCAGCTTTGCAATGGCAGTTTATGATCTTACTCGCGAGAATTTACTACCCTGAAGGGTATAGCATCGTTGGCTGCGGCGGCTTGGCCGTACGAGTTGGCACAAATAGTCTGGTGGGAAGATGTCTGACAACGTGATACGAACAGCGGTGCTTCTACTTTGTTGGGCGCTGAGTTTCTGCGCGACAGGATGTGATAAGAAAGATGCCCCGGATCAAGACAAACGTCTGACCGTTGCGGTAATTCCCAAAGGCACGATTCATGAATTCTGGAAGACCGTCCATGCCGGCGCCGAGATGGCCGGACGGGAAATGGGCGTCGATATCCTCTGGAAAGGCTCTCTCAAAGAGGACGACCGCGAGGCCCAGATCTCCGTCGTGGAAAACATCATGACCAGAGGCGTCGATGGGATCGTCCTGGCGCCGCTTGACGACGCGGCTCTGCGCCGGCCTGTCGACGAGGCGATGAGAAGCAACATACCTGTGGTCATTTTTGATTCGGGCCTTCAGGGAGAGAACTATGTGAGTTACGTCGCCACCGACAACTTTAAGGCCGGACAGCTTGCCGGCGAGTACATGGCCAGGCTGCTGGAGGGCAGAGGCAAGGTCATCGTCCTGCGCTACGCTGAAGGATCCGACAGCACAACCAAACGTGAAGACGGTTTTCTCGACGCAATCGAGGCCTTTGAGGGCATCGAGATTGTCAGTTCCAACCAATACGCAGGGGTGACAACCGCCAGCGCGCTCAAGGCGGCAGAGAACATACTCTCACGCTTTGGCCGAGCCGACGGAGGCCTGGAAATCGACGGTATCTTCTGTGCGACCGAGCCGACGACCTTGGGGATACTGCGCGCGTTGCAGGATACGGGCTTCGCCGGCAAGCTCAAGTTCGTCGGCTTTGACAGCTCTGAAAAAATGATTGCCGCCCTGCGAGCTGGTGAGCTACACGGCTTCGTGGTACAGAATCCCATGAGGATCGGCTATCTCGGCGTCAAGACTCTCGTCGAGCATCTGCGGGGCGGACATCCCGCACGGCGAATCGCCCTGGTGACCGAGGCAAACCTGGACCAACCTGAAATCCGCGACCTGCTCAATCCCGATCTAACCGAACGGCTCAAATAGGAGACTCACCGAAGACCGCGCGGCGGCAATACTCTTTGCAGCTAAGGCCCCTATGTCCAAAATCGACTCCTATGAGTATACTCTTGCCCATACTGTGATGAGAAAGGCTCCTTTCCAATCCGTTCGCCAAGCGCTCGCAGGGGTCTGGCCCTTGTACGGGGCCGCGTTTGCGATGGCGATGGGTCTGAGCGTATTGTGGACAGCCATCCCGTTTATCGTGCGGAACATCGGTGGAACCGAAGAGCATGTGGGATACGCCCTCGCGGCAAATATGTTCGGCTATCTGTTGTGCCTGTTATTTACCGCCGCAAAGTTGGGCCATCTCAACCCCCGCCGAACGACTCGCGCGGCCGCCGCCGCCATGTTCCTGGCAACATTCGTGATGCTGGTTGCGGCCTACTACGCAATGGCGGGCGACCGGCTCGGCAGACCTGGCCTTATTTGGACAGTGATCGCCGCCGGGACTGTCGCGGGAGGGGCGATGTCTCTGTATTGGCCGTATCTGATGGCCTGGGTCTCGGCCGATTACGAAGGCGTCGCCCTAAACCGTCGGCTTGGAACCTACAACGGCATGTGGTCCTCGGCAGCAATCCTGGGGCCGATGATAGGTGGCGCAATTGTAGACTTGAGCACCTCAGGGCCAGTCGCTGTCAGTGCAGCGGCTCTGGCGACTTGCTTTGCTCTGCTGTACCTTGCTCACGATGGGTCTGCCGGTACCGCGGCTTCTTCAAGGTCGCTTGACGCGCCTGTAATAGACTATGATCGAAGACTTCTGCTTTGCTTGAAGTGGATGGCTCGGACAAGTCTATTCTGCTCCTGGCTCTGGTTTAGCGTGGCCCGCACGCAGTTTGCTCTGCGGTTTACCGAGATGGGATTCTCAGAAACACTGTTCGGGATACTCCTGACGACATTCGGAATCTGCAATTTCCTGACTCTGACCGGGGCAGGCCGCGTAGGCTTTTGGCATTTCAAGCCTGTGTTGCTCTTCTGCGTTCAGCCTGCCCTTGCCATCTCTGTTCTCCTGCTTGTCTACGGCCGGACGTTTTGGGCCTTTGCTCTGTCATTTGTGATCCTGGGCTGTGCTTTTGGCTTTGCCTACAGCTCACACATATATTACGGCGTCTGCGGCAATAAGAAACGTTCGAAACAGATGGCAATACACGAAGTAACCATCTCACTGGGCGTCGTCGTCGGCTCGGCATCGGGAGGATACCTGGCCGGTCACTACGGAGTCTATGAGCCCTACTGGTTCGCCATGATTGCTCTTGCTCTCGGGCTTGCCGCTCAAGCGGTAATATGGGTCGTTCTACGTAAGAATTGAGTTGGCGCTCGTCTGTGCTCCAAATTCCAGATTTTAATTCGCAATTCTTCATTCTCCCACCCCCGGCTGCTAGTCTCAGGGCTCTGTCTGAAAACTCGATCTGGCTTCGAGCGGTTATTTTCTTTAGCTGTTTTATGCTGCCGGCGCAGCCACGGTTGGATAAAGGCAGCCGCTGTCGTCCACCTGCATGCATCTCCGTCGAAGGCGGACAGCGACGATAAAACCAATATCGCCTGCTTCGGTTCCCGCGGCGTTGCTCGGGACAGGGGTTGTCAGGCGAAAAAACGCTCGTTCTCGCACCCGACGACAGAGTTTTCAGAAAGAGCATAGGAAGAACACCGCCAGGGCTGTAATCTCAAGTCCAAGAGCCAAAAAAAGCGTTACGGTCAAGATTGAAGGTGGCACTTCTATATAGCGTCGTGAGCCGAATAACTGAATCTATCGCATGAAACCCATTATCGAAAGGGTCAAGACGAGCAGGTCATTCTTTATTGGAGGATCGAATCATGAAGAACCTTAGAAAACAAACATTGGTAGCTTGTGCACTGGTATTCTTGTTTTGTACAGCACACATGGCTCTGGGCGTTACCGTCACACCGGTTACGGTGCGGCCACCCAACAACGATTGCGACAGTGCACAATCGGTGGTGGGCGACGTGAAAGACCTGGCGTTCAATACAAGCCGTGCGACTTTCGACGGGCCCGGGCGCTGCATGACAAGCCCGAATATCTGGTATAAGTACCGCGCGACGGGCTCGGGCCCGGTCACCGTCAGCCTCGTCGGCAGCTCCTTCGACACGAAACTTGCCGTCTACAACCGAGTTAACTGCTACCCCGCTATCAGCGCCATGATCGAGTGCAACGACGACTTCGGCAACAGTCTGAGTTCTCAGATCACCTTCCGGGCTACCGCCGGCAGTGAGTACCTGATCGAGGTTGGCGGCTACGACTCCGACGAGGTCGGCCCGGGAGTACTGAACATCGTCAGCGCTCCAACGGTTCCTCCGACACCCAAGGACGACTGCGCTAACGCAATACCCGTTGGCGACGTAACGAGTCTGGCGTTTGACACAACGGGGGCGCGGTTTGATGGTCCCGGCCTGTGCATGAACAGCCCAAACATCTGGTACTGCTATACCGCCTCGTGCACCGGTGATGTCACGGTGAGCCTGGCCGGCAGCAGCTACGATACGATGCTCGCTGTCTACAACGGCTGCGAGTGCTACCCGGTATCCGGGGATTTGATCGAGTGTAACGACGACGCCAACATGGGCTATCAGTCCGAGATTACCTTCGCGGCGGTCGCCGGCAACCAGTACCTGATCGAGATTGGCGGCTATGGCTCCGAGACCGGCCAGGGCGTGCTGAATATCAGTTGTGAGGGTGCGCCCCCACCGCCATCGTCCAAGGACGACTGCATCAATGCCAGGGGAGTCGGTGATGTGACAAATTTGCCGTTCGATACGACAGACGCGACGTTTGACGGCCCGGGCCTGTGCATGACCAGCCCGAACATCTGGTTCCGCTATACCGCCTCGTGCACCGGCGAAGCCTCCGTCAGCCTGATGGGCAGCAGCTTTGACACCAAGCTCGCCGCCTACAACGGGATCCATTGCTACCCAACACACAGCGACCTGCTCGCCTGCAACGATGACTACAACTTCACCTACCAGTCGCAGGTCTTCTTCATGGTGACCGCCGGCAATCAGTACCTGATCGAGGTCGGCGGCTACGCCTCCGAGACCGGCCAGGGTCTCTTGACTATCAGTTGCGAGGGTACGACAAGCGCCGACAAACCCGACCTTGGAGATGCCCCGGACAGTACCAACAATTCGGGCAAGATCATTTCGGCGTATTCCTTCCCGCACTCGGTACCGGGCCGTTTCCCGACCGTCTTCAACGACGGCAGCGGTCTCGGACCCTACGGACCGGTTCACTTGAACGACCAGGCGGTGGCGTTTCTGGGCAAGGCGATTACCGCAGAAACCGAGGCCGATACCGGCCCCGACGAGGATGGCGTCAACAATCTACGGTCCGCAGTCAGCTCGGCCAACCATGACGGCGGCGATGATGCTGTCGAAATGCCGCTGAGCTTACCCAATTGCGGATGGTCCACGATTGATTATGAAGTCACTGTCGTCGAGCCTGGCACCGAACTGTGGGTCAATGTCTGGTTAGACTTCAACCGCGATGGCGACTGGGACGACGCGATCGATTGTGCCGCCGGGCAGGCACGGGAATGGGCGGTGCAGAATCAGTTCCTGTTCGATTTGCCCCAAGGACTCAATCATCTGACTTCGCCGGGGTTTTTGTCCTCGCATCGTACGTTCGCCCCCGAGCGGATCTGGATGAGAATAACCCTTTCAGAGCAGCCATGGACGGGCGGCAGTAATCCCGGCGCCCCGGGCAATGCCGGTTCCGGGCCTCGGGAGAAATACCTGATCGGAGAAACGGAAGATTACTATTTCATTCCGCAGATAAGCGACCCGGGCGAGTGCGAGCTGTGTCAGGACGTCAACGGCGACGGGATAATCAATATGCAGGACCTGGCAGCTCACGTCAACCTGTGGCTTGCAAATTGTCCATAATGCGTTTTACCCAACATCCTTCCTAGTGTCAGGGCTGCGAGCAAACAAGTGCTCGCAGCCTTCTTTTTGCGCCCGCGGTTTGGTTCTGGAGTAGAGACTCTCAGCTAATCAGCCCAGCGCTGCCTTCGGCCGCAACTAATTGTTTCGTGAACTACGAAACGCGCGAAAGTGCGCTAAATCAAGAATTTGAGGCTGTTTCCCTGTGACATGTCACTCTTTGGAGTCTTCTTTCTGTGCAAGTCTTGCCCGCCACTCTTCGGCTAGTTCTGGTTTGTTCCAGGCTTCGTAGAGCGTGATGAGATTGTTCACACTTGCATTCGTGATCATGTGACCGTTGCCGAATACTCGACGTGCTGTTTCCTCTGCTTTGAGCAATAACTGCTCTGCATTGTCGTACTGTTCCTGGTCTCTGTGGAGTTCCGCGAGGCGAATCATCGAATCCAATGTTTCCTCATCTTCGTCTCCGAAGACTCGTTGGCGAGTTTCAAGCTCTTGTCTCAGATATTCCCGGGCCTTGTCGTACAGCTTCCACTTGCGATACAGCGTACCGAGGTACCCTACGCTTCTGAGAGTAAAGCGGTTCTCATCGCCATGCATTTGGCGCCTGAGATCCAGGACTCTCAAATACAAATCTTCGGCCTCACGATAGCGACCTAATTCCATATACATCCAGGCAAGGGACTTACTTACATTGGCGTTCGGCCCCAGATGCTCATCAGGGTGGCGTTGGTATATTTCCACGGCTTTTCTGTTTATCTCCAATGCCTTCTCACGATCCCCCTGGTCCCAATACACAAAGGCCAATCCTTCCATGTGGTTAGGTGCATATAGATGTTCGGGACCCAACTTGCGCTGGACAACGTCCAATGCTTCTGCCTGCAGTCTCTCGGCATCCTCTAAACGTCCCTGCCTCCAATATACCCAGGCAAGCCGGCTCATCGCCTCCAACAAATTCCAATTGACATCGCTCAATGTGCGCCTCATGCCCTCAACAGTCTCTTCCAAAATCGCTTCGGCCTTGTCATTCATTTGGGATTCCATGTAATACCATCCCAGCCACATCATCCACTGAAGGCTCTGAGAGTCGTTGGATCCCATACATCCCCTTCGAAGCTCAATTGCACGCTTCTTGTTCGACTGGGCGGCTCCAAAATTGCTGATTTTGTAGTAGGTGTCTCCAATGACATTCCGTATAGATGCCTCGATTAGGGGTTCTCTGTCAAACTGACCCTCCAGGCGCTGCGATGCGACATCCAGGAGGGACTCAACGGTGACTTCACGTTTCGTTGTCGCTACCTGTTGGACCGACGCGAGCAGATCGTCGATGAGAAAATCACTAACCGCCTGCGAAGTCCTTGCCTGCCGCTTGGCACTGATGGCGAAAGAGGTTGACACAACTGTACCGGCAATCGATATGGCAATCACTGCTCCAATGCCTGTGATCAAAGCCCGGTTCCTTCGGGCGATTTTTCCAAGCCGATACATGGTGCTCGGCGGTCCGGCTGTCAGGGCAATGCCCTTTAAATAGCTTTCGACATCTTCTGCTAGCTCGGAGGCTGACTGATAGCGTTCCGAGCGTTCCTTGCGCAGTGCCTTGAGGGGAATCCATTCGAGTTCTTTGTGCAGGTCTCTCACAAGTATTGTGACCTCTGTCCGACGGCTTTCAGCAATCTCTTGGGCTGTATCGCCCAGGCTTGTCAGCTGTGTACTCGGCGTCTTAGGATCGACTTCGCGGATAACCTGCCGAATGTGTTCGATCCCACCTTCGCGGAGAGTCTCGGATTCGAAAGGCAGAGAGCCGGTCAATAGGACATACAACAGCACCCCTAACGAGTAGATATCCGAGCGGGTGTCGATGTCCTCACTGGCCATATCGGCCTGCTCAGGACTCATGTACTCAGGCGTACCCAGCAGTTGATCCTGCTCCGTGACCAAGGTTCGTCCGCTCAGCGACCCACTTATTGCCTTGGCCAATCCAAAGTCAATCACCTTGGGGACTGGCTGACCGTTCTGAACTGATACCAGGATATTCGAGGGCTTAATGTCGCGGTGAATAATCCCCTTCTGATGGGCATAGTGTACAGCCAGACAAACCTCACGGAACAAATGCAGCCGCTCTTTGATGGGCAATCGATTCTTGTCACAATACTCCGTGATCCTCAAACCTTCGATATACTCCATAGCAAAGTAAGGTCTCTTATCCTCCGTCGCACCCGCATCATATATGTGCGCTATGCTGGGGTGATCTAACAAAGCCAGGGCCTGGCGCTCGGCCTCGAATCGCGCAATAATAGCTTTGGAGTCCATACCAGGCTTG
>LJTR01000294.1 GCA_001303465.1 Phycisphaerae bacterium SG8_4 | reverse complement strand
ATCATAGATAAACAGTTTTCCCTCTTTTGTCCGACGGTTATTGTTCAACTCATCCGCCGCTGTAGAGGTAGATATGATGACCAACTGCCTCTCCAGAGCCGGCGCTATCCAATGGACGGCGTAACCGCTTAACGGCTTCCAGAAACCGTCCATCTTCCGGGCTTTCGGATCGTACCAGCCAAAACCGCCGCCGGTGTAATGACGCAATCCGAAACCCCCGAAGTAGATCTTGCCGTCGGCGCCGAGTGCCGAACTGTGCATGAGACCCACGCGAGTGGTCCTGTCGAAATCTCCCAGATATCGGGGATTGCTCCTGGGATCACCCTGATAAGGCGCAGGATTGCCCGGAGGCCCGCCCTTACTTAGCGTCCAGGGCCGAGCGGGGTCGTAAACAAAGAGGTGCCCGCCCGAATAGCCACTTGAATAGAGCTTGTCGCCGCAGACAATTTGTGTGTAAGGGGCCAGACCGGGGCGAGGGCCAAGAATCGTAGTCTGATCGGTACGAGGATCGAAGACGAAAACACCAGCATAATCGTCGCCCGTGCCATACAACCGGCCGTCGGGCAGAACCGACATAGGATTGATGCGATGCGGATATGACTCGACGCCCTCCAACCGAATCGATTTCCAGCCCCGTGCTTCAGGTGAGCCACCTGTTGTATCCTTCGACGCTTTGGCTGCGTCCTCTCGCAATCGGTACCAGAGGGTAGCATTGCCTTCAGCATCCGGATCGATCTGGTCGAAATATACTTCCGGCCTCGGCATAACTTTATCCCACGGCGAAGCCTGTTTGGGCCATGGCGGAGTATTATTTGTCTTTGGAATGGCCTTTCCGTGATAGAGCCAGTATTCCTTCCTGGGCGCCCCGCCTTCCTGCGGTACAATCGCCCATGCCCCCGGAAAACTCTCCACAATATCCATCACTAACTCTGTCGGGGATTCCAACAAGACTTTTTCCTCGCCTGTCTTCAGGTTTACCGCTACAAGATACCATGCCGGAATCATGCCGCTGGCGATATAAGCATGAGTATCATCCACCCCCATCACATACCTACTCCAGGCACCGTTGGGATGGCTCGGGCCTATAGCCCCGAAATCCTTGACTACCTTCTTTAGCTTCGGATCGTAGATATATAGCCCGACTCTATTGCCTCGTGTTCCTGTTCCGTAAATCCGCCCGTCCGGCCCGGTTACCAACGGCCGAACCTCACCGCCAAGACCAGAGACTATCTCGCCACGATCTTCCACAGTGTTCGTCTCAGGGTCATATACGAACATGCCCATGCTCCATGTCCGATTGAATGGCGTCGCAATATAGTACTTGCCGTCGAATCCGAGCGCCCTGCCCGACAGATAGAACTGATGACCATCCGCCAGACGCTGCCTCGTGACCTGCTTTGTGCCCAAATCGACGGCGTAGAGCCACGTCGGCCCGTAGTATTCCTTGAAGTATATCTGTAGCACGTCCCAACTCTGACCATCGTGGTTGGGCACCATCCATCGCTCCCAGACGTTCACCCCGAGGGCAGGCTCGCCAAGCGATTCGGTCTTCAAGACCGGCGCACCTTCAAGAGATTCCTTCAGCCCCGGCTGCTCCACAGCCCGCCAGACCTCTTCACCTGCACCGTACTGGCTGCCAATCAAAATGGCACCGACATATATTCCCACCGCAAGCCAAGTGCTCTGATTTCTCATCTCAGGATTCCTCAACAATTATGGGCATAAGTTATTTTTGTATACTCCCATGCTCCGGCTGTGTGAAGACTCATTGGAGCCAGACATAAGTCTCGACGCACAGCCACTTGGAGCGGAAGAATGGGTCAGGATCGTCCCGCCCTTGCGTCATATCCGTATAGTCGAATTCTCACATCGCCGGCACCTTGAGGATGAATACATCACGCTGATCCGCTCCTTCCCAATTGCTCGTGAAAACTATGAATCGACCGTGCCGGCTAATATTTGTACGCGGGCTGTCCCAATAGGATTTAAAAACGGATTGCTGGTGTGCAAGACGCCGAACTCGACCACTACCGTCGTTCTCATCTGTAACACGCATAACCTCCGTGCCGAATGTTGGGTCTGTAAACACTCCCCCAGCTCTGGGGAGAACCGGCGCAGGCGGTAGAGGATATACACCGCGATCGGTCTTGACGCCAGGTGGAGCAGCAGGCACTTCGGTCTGGGAAGCCACGAGACAACCGGATAGCATGATATTTGACAACATTATACAAATGGTAACAGTCAAACGCATAAGGACTCCCGAACGTCCTGATACTACATTCCGAATCTGGCAAATAAGATATGTTGAAATACTCGTACACACCATTAATACTATCCCTTCCATTTCAACAAATCTGGTTTCTGGTCAAGAGAGATCTTATATATAGCCAACAATCATAAGAACCACCTATAACCGATAGCCTGCACTAATCCTATCAGAAAGTGCGTGAAATTAGTACCGAATTCCTGTATCATGGGCCATCAAACATACAGAAATATCTCAAAAGGAGCAAGAATATGAAGGTATGGTTGTGTTTGCTGTGCATGTTAGTTCTGCTGTCTGCCGGTGCAGTTTACTCTGAGGATATGTCGGCTTCCGCCGCGAGCGGAAACCGTCAATGGGTGGACATCTCGGCGAGAGTTATCCAGAATATTGAAGGCGAAGGCAAGAAGATCGGCTATCCAGGCAAGACGGCAGGTATTGTGGTTGATCGCATAACAGGCAATGTCTTCATGGTCATTCCCGACCAGGGAATCTGGCGGAGCAGCGATCACGGTAATTCTTTCACCAGAGTCGACGGAGGCAAGATAGGTGGAAGGTGCGAGACCGGTTTTTCACTGAATTTCGATCCCTTGGGCAAGCGCCTGGCCTGTTTCATGCTCGATGGGCAAAGCGGCTACTCGCTCGATGGCGGCAAGACATGGCAGCTCATGAAAGCCAATCAAAGGGGTTGGGATGCCGGCTCGATCCAATGGTCGGGCGATAAGACCGCAAATATCTTCGCCCTGCGGCACGAATGCGGCGGCGAGGTTTACACGAGCAATGAGATGGGCAAGAGTTGGAAGCTCAAGGGCAAAGCATTCGCATCGGTGGGTATCTTCGATGCCAAGACATTCGTCGCCACAAAAGAGAAGGAACAGGGCATTTTTCGCACAACTGACGGCGGCGAGAGCTGGACGAAGGTCTCCGAACTACAGCCCGCCGGGCGCGACATCCGAATTTTCAAAGGCGCTGCTTTCTGGACCAGCGATAAGGGGCTTCTGGTAAGCAGAAACAGGGGCACAACGTGGTCCATACATGGAAAGGAGGTGGAATGTTCTTTTGGCCCATACTTCGGCAAGGATGAAATGCACATTGTAGTCGTGGGTAAGAACGGCTTCTATCAGACTACCAACGGTGGCAAGGATTGGGATCGAGTGGCTCCATTGCCGCCTGAGTACAATGTGACTATTCCCGGCTGGTTCCTGAACTTCGGCTGGGACCCGCACGCAGATATTCTCTACGCTTCGCGCATGGGCAAACCTGCATATAAATACCAGCGATAACCGTGGCAGACTCCCGGGAAAAGACCTGAAAAGAGCGGACTATCTGCAGCCATTGCGAAAAGCATCACCGCAATTGATAGCAGGAAAATTGCTTTTTGGCGTCCGCATTTACTCGACGCTGCGCGAGTGAGGGAGAATTGGCTTTTGGGCTCACTAAACATGGCATAATACTACCAGAGGCGTTGGGCTGTGTCAACCGGTGATCTTTTTCGTGTCTCGGGCCGCTTGGCTGCGGTTGGTATGGGCGCACATGGTTGCCCTCGACAATCAGATCGATACTCTGATTTCTAAGGCCTATACTCAAACGCGCCGATATCCCAGGCCCCGCCGGCAGGGCGAGCAAACCCGGCAAAGTCGGTTGAAAACAGCGCTGATAAGTCCGCGCCGGCATCCACGACCGACGGGGAAGCTTTGGGATCGGGCTTGAGAAAATCTGGGCTCAACGGGTCGGAACTCAGGAAAGGCGACCTACTCGACTGAATAGTCCCTGTGTGCGTCGGGCCATGGGCCAGACCCAGGTGCGTCGCGTCATCCACATAGTTGTGATTCGCAACGGCGTAGGCTTCCAGCGTGCCGTTGTAGCCGGCCACGATTTCGCCTCCACGATTGTTGAACAGAATGTTGTTCCGAACTACGTGGCGGCTGTCTGCACTGGAGTAGGAACTGCTGATCCCACAGCCCTTCGTGTCCATGAAGTTGTTATTGAAGATAGTGTTGTTCATGATGACGGCCCGCAGGTAACCGACAATCGCGATCCCCCAACCCGCATTGTTGTAAATAAGGTTATTGTAGACAAGCCCCCCGGCTCCGTCGTTAAGAGTTATGCCTCCACCCGAGGGAGAGTAGTTGCCGTTGCTATAGTAAGGTCGGCCGTTCGGATCAAGCGTCCCACGGCCGTTGTTGTAGATCCGGCAGTTCCGGACGATGTTGCCCTCGCCTTTCACCTGCAGGCCGTATGCACAGTTGTCGTAGATCTCGCAGCCGTCCACGATGTTACGGTTCGCGCCGCTGCCGACGTAGATACCGTAGCCCGCGAACGATGTGCTCCCACTCTGAACCATCGCCACATACCCGTTATCGCGAATGATATTGTTGAGGCATTTGTTGCCATCGGCGACGCCGCCGTCCCGCGGGTATGGCTCCCAGCCCATATACGCGTTCTGAAGCACACAGTTCTGCACAGTGCAGTATGAGCTGTTCCGCAGCCCCACCGCGGCCCATGTGGTGCCATGGTTCCGGTCGACTCCTCCGCTAAACACGAATCCGTCTATCACGACATATTTGCAGTTGTCGATCTGAAAGACCGCTGGGCCGGTGGGCCAGGTCTTGAAGGCAACATTGTCTGGGTTCTGCCAGAAGACCGTCGCGGTCTGGGGGCCGTCAACAGCCTTGAGCGTAATGGGTGCGTCGGCCGTTCCGGACAGGTCCTTGATCGTCACCTGCTCGGCGTACCTTCCTCTCCTCACCGCCACAATATCCCCGGCTTTTAGTCCAACCTTGACGGCGTAGCCGATCGTCTTAAAGGGCGCACCTTTGCTGCCCCGCTCTGTTCCGTCAACGCCATCAGGGGCCACGTGGTAAACAGTTCCGCTTTTTCTGCTCCGATACTCAGACGCTCCGATATCGAATGCCTTGTCCTGTGGCCGGGGTTTGCCTTCAATGTCGGTCGTCACACCCTGTCCGCTAAGGTCGACGCCCTGATCAATTGCGGGCGAGCCATTCCGCAGGCGGAAATCGCCAACATCCGCATCGACGAATTCTGGATCGTTCGTAAAGTTGTTTGAGAGGATGGTTCCCGTTCCAGTCGCATAGTCGGAGATTTCGCTTTCGTTCTTAAACACAATGTTGTTACGCACGTCGGCCTTGCGCGTCCCGCGGGGGCCGTTTCCGGCGTTGGCAACCGACAGCCCCTCGCCCCGATTGCCATAGACCGTATTGTTGTAGCAACGAGGCGAATCGCCGGACAAGTGGATCCCCGATCCGTTGCGATATACCACGTTATTGTAGGCAACGTTATTACTCCCCCAGACCAGCCCGAGGCCCGTAGCGCCGTTTTCGAAGCAGCGAACGTTGCGTACCGTGGTATTCGTTGCCTTCGGATATACGTGGATGCCCCACCCGACGTTGCGATAGTACCTCCCGCCGTCGATGAGATTGCCGTCACCGTTGAGGTAGATCCCGTGGGTCAGGCCATCGGTGCCATTGTCGTGCACGTCAAGGTTAATGAACCGGCACCCATCGCCGCCGGTCAGGATGCCCTGGCCCTTGGAGTTCTTGATCTCGCAGTTGCGCAACTCGATGTGGTGCGCCTGCGGAAAACCGGTGCCCCAGGTGATACCAACTCCCTGGCCGTTAGGTGCAGAGTCGAGAATAAAGCCGTCGAGTACGAAGTATTTAGTATCCACGAAATAGAGGCAAGCTTCGCCGTCGTCTGGTGGGATGATTACGGGCCGATGCCCGGGGTAGGCAGTCACTTTGACCGGCTGCTCCCAGGAGCTGCCGGACCGAAACGCTCCGTACTCAGTGATCCCCTTGTAGGTACCGTTCTTAACGTACAGAGTGTCACCGGGCTTGAGTACGCTGATGCCCTTGCGAAGTGTGCTGAAAGGGGCTTCCGGCGTGCCGGTATTGGCGTCGTCTCCGGTCGTGGCAAGGTGATAATCGGTAGCCCAGGCGCAGGTTGGCAATAGCAGAACTGTCAGCAGGAGTGCCACCCCCTGCAGAAACGTTTGCCTCATCTTTCGCATCGTGAGATCTCCTT
>LJTR01000138.1 GCA_001303465.1 Phycisphaerae bacterium SG8_4 | reverse complement strand
CAAGGCCCCACCTCTTTCGGGCAGACTCTGCGTTATCACCTGCAGTGAGCAGTGCAAAGTCACGGTTACCACCAACGCGACCCGCGGTAATGTCGTGCTGGAAGATGCATCCGAAGCGGTCGTGGATCTGGCCGGCGCGACGGAGATTCCAATTGCCGGCGCCGGCGCCGGTGGCTACACGGGCCCGCATCCCGACCAATGGAATGCAGTAGGCCAGCCCGAATGTTGGATGTCTATCGTTAACGCTAGACAGTGTCACGGCGATGCCGACGGCACCTCTCAGGGCAAAAACAAATTCTGGGTCTCCACAAATGACCTGGACATTCTAATTGCGTCATGGAACAAGACATTCGCCGAGCTTGACGGCCAGATGATCAACGGCATTCCGCTGATTTGTGGCGACTTCGACCATTTGCCGCAGGGCAAGCAACAGTTCCGTGTCTCGACCAACGACCTTGATATCTTGATTGCAAACTGGCAGGCTGCCGACGCACCGGCGCCGGACTGCCCGTAAAGGTTGTGGTGCCGAGCCGCGGCGATCCGGCAAGTTTGACGTGACTGACACTCCTGGTGGATTTCGTGTGAGTCACGTTTTCTCGACGTGTTGAAAGGAGAAGATGATGAAAAGACTGATGGTTCTGATCCTCGTTCTCGCCCTGACGTCTGCGGCGAATGCCGTGTTAATTGAGGTCGACGGCCAAGTCGGCGAAACCTTTGATGTTCAGCAAAATGCCACAATCTCTGTCGTCAGCGAAGATGCCCTGAATTGGCTGGGTTATCTCATCGTCGAAGAAGGCGGCTTGGGAGTTTTGAGCAATCCGGTCGGCACGGCGCTGGCCGGTGACCCGGCACTGTCCGGCGCGATACCCTACACCGAAACCGGTTGGGGCAGCGGTTATGAGATAACCGTGGCGGGCAGCGCGTCCTTTCCTGTGGGTGTAGGTACGCAGTTCAGCTTCGACTATACCGGGGCCATTGGAGATACTGCCAGGATATCGCTGTTTGTGGATCCGGAGTTTAGCGTACCGGTTGCTTCGGTGGGCGTGAACGTCGTTCCTGAGCCGATGACAATCCTACTGCTCGGTCTCGGCGGCTTGTTGCTGCGCTGCCGCAGATAGTGAGTTAATCTTGGCCACGGCCAACAATTCAGTTAGCAAAGAGGCAAGTCTGGTGGCTTGCCTCTTTTGCTTTTTATCTTGCCGCCAGCGTCGAGGTTGCCTAAGATCTGCTGGCCCCAGGGCGAAAGAAACTCAACCGGCAAGTTTGGAAGCGAACTATGAAACGGATAGTGCCCCTGCTGCTTTTCGGTCTGTCTGTCCTGTCGTGCAGCGGCTGTCACGGTTTGGCCGAGCGCCCGCCTGCGGTGGAGGTGGTCATAGACGGTGACGGGCAATTTCCGGATTTTCTCGTCGGCACTTGGAAAGCCGACTCGGGCGGATGGGAGATCGTCTTCGAACCAGAAGGGACAATCTCCTCTGCAGTGGTCAGTCTTGGCAGGGTGAGAATGAAACCGGGCAAGGTGACAACGGTGCCGATGAAACTGGGAGGCAAAGGAGTCTTCGAGGCTGGACCCTGGGCGGTTCAATACTCGCCGGAGCGGCGGGAACTAGTGGTGGAGATCGCAATCGCGAGCTTCCGCGTCGAGCTTGGTGGCAGCGTAGTGAAGGGCCGGACTTTGAACATCTTCGCCGGTTCGGTTTCAACAGACGGCCGGTCTTGGTGGGCCAATCGCTTCAGCTTTCCCGAGTACGTCGCAGATACGAAGAAATATCGCGATCATAGGCTGACCGCAGACCCGAACGACAACCCGCCCGAGGAACTGCTCTTCCAAAAAGTCACCGAGTCTCAGTAATCGAAATAGGCAAGCCCATTCGAGTCTGTGCCAGGCCAGTTGAACCGTATCGTCTTGGTGGCCGGCTTATAGACCCAGGCAAATCCATCAACCGCCTCCTCGGGAAAGGCCTCGGCGTTTCCCACCATCCTGATATTGCGCAGATTGTTGAAAGGATTCTTGGGGATGTTCGCCATGTAGGTCTGATCCACCACGAGTTGATTGTAGAAGACCGCACTGGACGGGGGTGTCTCTGGATCGTCGCTCTCATAACCCGGCGGTATTCCACCGTGCTGGGCAGTATAAAGCTCAATCGCGCTGCGCAATATGCGCAGGTTGTCTTTGCCCACGGTACCTTTGGCCCGCTCTGATTGTGACTGAAACTGCGGTACAACAATAGCGGCCATTATCCCCAGGATCGCCACTACTATCAGCAGCTCAACAATTGAAAATCCGCGTTTCTCCATTTGATGCCGCACTCTATTTGTGATATTGCCCGCAGGTATGCTACGGGCGCACTGGGTCGCTCTTTTCTGTTATCGACCTGCATGACCGCCCACTTTAGCCGGCAACCACAATATGGGACCATAGCTCGGCCGTGCGGGTAAAAAGCAGTTGACATTTCCCGGCTGTTGTGCAACCATATCCGGAGCAAAAATGCGCTGTTTGTCAGCCTGGAGGCCTTTTGCTGGCAATAGGCGGCAGAACCGGCTCGAATTGAAAAGGAGAGAACCCATGAACAACGACCAATTTTCACGAAGAGATTTCATGCGCAATACTTCCCTGGCAGCCGCCGGGACCGTCGCCGGCGCCCTGGCGAGCCGGGGTAGCGCCGCCACCGAACCGGTCCATACTTCGAGAATTCTCAACTTTCACGAAAAGATGACCTACCGTCGGCTGGGCAAGACCAACCTGATGATCTCCGAGGTCAGTCTTGGCGGACACTGGAAGAATCGCAATGCCGGCCGATACTGGGACAGCTTCGCCAACGAACAGGTGCCAGATGACGTCGCCAAAAACCGCACGGATGTCGTCAGCGCATGTATCGATTCGGGCATCAACTACCTGGATATCACCACCGCGGCCGAATGTCTCTGCTACGGCGAGGCCCTCAAGGGCCGCCGCGAGAAGATGTATGTCGGCGCCGACATACACAACCTCGGCCCGCGCGGGTCCAATCGCTGCAACGTCAAGGACCAGACTTTCAACGTCGAAACTTGTCTGCGTTTGCTCAAGACCGACTATCTCGACATCTGGCGCCCGCAGGCGAAGATGGCCGGAAAGCTGGGAACCAACCAGCTCAACACCGATCCCGAGGTCGAGGCTCTGATCGAAACCTTCCAGATTCTGCACAAACAGGGTAAGGTCCGGCATCTCGGCATGTCATGCCACTGCCGGCCCTGGTTCGAGCACGTTCTGAACAAGTACTCCGAATTCGAGATGATTATATTCCCCTGCAGTGCGATGACCAAAGTAAAGGGCGAGGTCCCGACGGCGGAAAATACCAAGGAGGTCAATCCGGGACACGGCTCCGACCAGACGCAGAGCATATTCAAGGTCGTTCTCGAAAGTGATGTCGGGATCGTGACTATCAAGCCCTACTTCGGAGGCAGTGTTTTCAAGGATACGTACGGCAAGATCAAGTTCCCGGTTATGGGTGTCGGCAGCAAGAAAGAGAACGACCTGGCTCGTCTGACGCTTCAGTGTATCCTCGCCAATCCGGCCATCACTGCGTCCGTGCCGGGACTGTCGACGGTGTACGAAGTCGAGAACGCGGCCCGGGCCTCGCTCGGAATGGCAGCGGCGGACAAACAATGGCTGATGGACATTACCGAGCGGCAATGGGCCAATCTGCCGTCCGAGTACGAGTGGCTGCGCGACTGGGAAGTTGTCTAGCGGCCCGCCCGGGCAATTCGCCCTCGGCGGACACGTCGCAACGCCTGTTCGGACAATCTGACAAGTAGAAGGAGAGAATTGTGCGCTCGTACATTCGAATGAGACGATACGCAATCGTGGCGATGGTCGTTGGAGTTGTTGCCGGTGTATCGGTAATCACAGTTGCCGAACAGTCCCAAATTGAGAAGCCAGGCGGCAACAGTAAGTGCTACGTATGCCACCCAGCCATGAAGACCGAGGAGCTTACAACAGTCCATCTGGAGATGGACGTCACCTGCGACCAATGTCACGGCGAGTCGACCGAACATATGCACGACGAGATGCTGATGACCAAGCCCGATCTTCTGTTCGGCCGATCGCAGGTGCGCAAAATGTGCTCGAGTCCGACATGTCACAAGCCGGCTGGAGAGCGCCAAGTCTATGGTCGTCAGGACCACAAGGATCCTGATGCGGTGGATGCCTTCCTCGAGCAATGGACCGGCCGGATGCGACCTAACGGCCGGAATATTACTCACGATTCGATCTGCACGGACTGTCACGGCACGCACAACATCACCAAGCCACTGAACACAGCCGCCGAAGACGAACAGTCCCAGTGGATAACGTTGTTCAACGGCCGCGATCTCAAGGGTTGGAACCCGGCGGACGATGCCTCCTGGACGGTCAAGTCCGGCCGGCTCTCAGGGACCGGCAGCAGCGCCGATGACAAGGACAGGAGTCTTTGGACCGAGACGGTCTATGAGGACTATCTGCTTGCCATGACATTCCGAGCCACCTGGCCGATTCACGCCGGCATATGGACGCGCGGCGAGAGTTCCCCACGTGTCGAGATATTCGAATCCGGACAAGCCGTCACCGGCAGCGTTCTGGTCCCCGGCAAAGGACTGGCGCTAGCAAATCTGCGCGAGGATCTTGAAGACCGCGAAAGCTGGAACACAATCTCGATCAAGGTGCAGGGAGACCGCGTACAGGTTTGGCTCAACGGAGAGGAAATTGGGATTGTCCGTGCTGTCGGGCCGGCACAGGGAAAGATCGGACTTTACATCAGCAAGAAAGGGGATTCGGCGTCTTCTGAGTTGACCGTTCGCGAAATGCTCATCCAGCCGCTCGATAAAGCCGAGTAATAGACGACCAAGACCTGCCCAAGCGGGGCGCTTTGACTGCATCATAGAGCTTTTCCCTTGACGGCAGGCCGGCCAATTTGGTACAAACAGAAATGTAGCCTGGGGCTGCAAATGGTGGTGTGGCTTGTCGTAGACTGTTGGTGATTCTCTGAGGGGAGTGGTCCTGCCTGGAGCAGACTGACCGTGAGAGGATCGTACTTGTCGCTTAGGCCGGACAAAATGTGTGCTTCGGCACGTGGCCGGGGAACCTTGTCTCTCAAACTGACTTCTAGTGGAGGTTGTGTCATGTACAAGAAATCACATCTTTTGGTCTGTCTCACTTTCGTGATAGCCCTTGCAGGGACGGTTCACGCAGCGCCGCTGGCTCCAAACGACGCTAGTGTCGCAGAGAACCTGTGTCTTTGGCTGCGAAACCCAGAGCTTGACTACGATTCTGATGCCGGGATTTGGGCCGATTTCAGCGGCAAAGGCAATGACGCGCAAGCGAGCGTTGAAGGTTTCACGGGGCCTGCCCCGTCATCCGGTGAGAATCCTGCCGTCTTTTCCCGTCCCTTTAGTGCAGTGCATTGCGACCCTGCGACACAGGAACTGCTGAAGGCCACAAACCTCAACGATGGACAGGGGCTGACTCATCTGACTATTTTTTCTGTCCAGAAGATAGTCGCCGGTGCCGCGAACGCCGATCAACGTGCAGTTGGCTTCGGCTCGTACCAGGATGGCGGTAGAGCCGACCATTTCAACATGTCCTTCGATGTCACAGTTCGTAAGGATAATGGACGGATTGAAGGTAAGAACCAAGACCTTCCACTGGACGAGTTTGTCATCTACGTGGCGAGAATGGACCCTTCGGTTATCAACATGTGGATCAATTCAACAGGCACGCTCAGTCTGGCGTATACTGCGACCGCAAGCTCTTATACGACGTCCAACGATCAGTTCTACGTGGGTGACTTGCGTTACACTCCGGCGGGAGATTTTGACGTTGCGGAGATCATTGTATTCAACACAGCGCTCACCGACACCCAAGTTGAGGGGATCAGTGAGTGGTTACAGGCCAATGTCGGCAGCGGCGGCGGGCATCCGCTTGCAAGCAGACCTAGTCCAAAGGACGGCAGCCTACACGAAAACACGTGGGCCAATCTCGTCTGGAGCGCCGGATATTATGCCGTCTCTCACGATCTGTACTTTGGAAGCATCTTCGACGACGTGAACGACGGTGCCGAAGGAACCTTTGTGGGCAATTTGGCAGTAACCACCCAAGTGGTCGGATTCCCCGGCTTTCCCGCCGCCGAGGGCCTGCAACCCGGCACGACTTACTATTGGCGAGTGGATGAAGTCAACGACGCCAACGCAGCCAGCCCCTGGAAAGGTGACGTCTGGAGCTTTGCGGTTCCCCCAAGGACGGCCTATTTCCCCGCGCCCGCCGATGGGGGCGAGTCTGTCGCCCTGGATGCCAAGCTTACATGGACCCCGGGCTTCGAGGCAAAACTGCACGCCGTCTATTTCGGCGACAACTTCGAGGACGTGAACAACGCCGCCGGCGGACCGCTCTCGGGCGACGCCACTTTCACACCGCCCGGGCCGCTTGAGTTGGCCAAGATCTACTACTGGCGAGTAGACGAGTCCGATCCCCCGAATACATATAAAGGCGCCGTCTGGAGCTTCAGGACCGAGGGCACCGCTGCAGACCCAATTCCGGCCAAGGGCGCCGTCGATGTCTCGCCGACGCCGATTCTGGAATGGACTGCGGCAGATCTGGCCGGTTCGCATGAGATATATCTCGGAACCGATGCGGATGCCGTGGCCAATGCCGGCAAGAATTCGCCTGAATACAAAGCAAGCCAGTCCGTCGGGGAAGAGACGTTTGCCGCCGACAGGCTAGAACTGATGACGACATACTATTGGCGGGTCGACGAGGTCAACAGTGCCGAGCCGGGCAGCCCATGGATCGGCAACGTCTGGAGCTTTACGACTGGTGATTTCCTCGTCGTCGATGATTTCGAGGCCTACAATGACATCGATCCGCCCGATGAGGCGAGCAACAGGATATTCGACAAGTGGATAGACGGCTACGGAACGTTGGACAACGGTGCTCTGGTCGGCAATCCCCTGCCGCCCTATGCTGAGCAGACAATCGTTCACGGCGGCGACCAGTCCATGAACTACGCTTATGACAACGCCGGCAAGACATCCGAAGCGACTCTGACGTTGACAGATCAGCGTGACTGGACAGCCGAAGGCGTCACGAAGCTAAGTATTTGGATCAGAGGCAGCGCGGCCAATGCAGCCGATCGCATATACGTCGCTTTGAACGGCACTGCCTTGCTCTATCACGATGATACTGCCGCTACCCAGTTATCCGGATGGAAAGAGTGGATAATCGACCTGGCGACGTTTGGTGTGAACCTGACCAATGTCGATTCGATCTCGATCGGCATCGGGACAAGGAACGCCCCGTCTCCAAGTGGCGGCACCGGCACGATGTACTTCGACGATATTCGCCTGGTTCGATAGGTGGTTGAGAGCCAAGCCACCAACTGACGATGAAGTCGGCCCGCCGAGTACGAGGCTCACATAGGTGAGGTCGTAGGAGCCTGGGAGCGGAAGTTCAGTCGGTCAAGCGATACTGACCTGGAGATTCGCTCTGAGATGTTCTTATGGTATAGTGCTCCTGGTTGAAAATTCGCGTTCTTGCGCGGGTAAGCGGCCTCACAAGAGGAGGTCATGGTTTTGCTCGCGGGAATTCACTACCCTGAAGGGTATAACATGGGACGCGGTTACCGAACTCAACCGAGTCCGAGGAAGAGTCGCTGTTTGTCAGCGTTGCGGCACGGACAGACCATCGTCTTGTCGGGCATTTGGAAAGGGGTGTCAAATGAGTATTCAAAGGCATTTTGTTGTGGCATTGGTGCTATTGTCAGTGTCCTCCAGTGCATCAGCGGCTGCTCTCTATTTTGAAGATTTCGAATCTTTTGATGTGGGCACCGTTCTGCACGAGGTGGAGGGCTGGGAAGGTTGGTACGGTGATGCCGGTTCGGCAGTGTCCGTGTCCGACAAGTATGCTTTTAGTGGTTCAAAGTCGGTCGAGGTCGACAGCAGTGCTGACGGTGTGCGCGTATTCGATATTACCGAGGGTAAATGGGTGCTCACGGCCATGCAGTACATTCCGTCGGGCACGAGCGGCGTAAGCCGATTCCATATGCAAAACACATATAGAAGCGGCACCATCGGCAGGTCCGTACAATGGTCCTTCTCATTGAGTGACGGCGTCATAGGTGACGATTATGATCCCGGCGCATCAGCGAGCATTATCTACGACGAGTGGATCGAACTAAAATTAATCATCGATCTGGACAACGATCTCCTCGAGCAGTACTACAACGGCGAGTTGCTTTCCTCGCGTGCGTGGGTGTACAACGGGACTTCGCAGATACACACCATCGACCTATACGGCAACGGTGCGTCTGCGGTCTACTACGATGACATAAAGGTTGCAGCCCCACTCGCGGCCTATGGCCCCGAACCAGCCAACGGTGCCATCCATCGCGCCACGTGGGCAAACGTCAAGTGGCAACCGGGCAGCCAGGCGGTTTCGCACGATGTGTACCTGAGCACCAGTTTTGACGAAGTCAATAACCGTCTCCCCGAGGCATTCCGCGGAAACCAAGCTACGACGTCTCTGGTGATGGGTTTTCCGGGTTTTACGTTTCCCGAAGGTTTGGTCCCGGGAACAACGTATTACTGGCGGGTTGACGAGGTCGATGACGCAGATCCGAACAGCCCGTGGGAAGGCGAGGTCTGGAGCTTTTTCCTTCCACCAGAGACGGCGTTCGAACCGCAGCCGGCCGATGGGGCCGAACTAGTGGACGCGAATAATCCGACTCTGAGCTGGAGCGCAGGTTTTGGGGGAATGTTGCATACGGTCTACCTTGGCGACGACTTTGAAGACGTGAACAATCCCAGCGGCGGGGTACAACAGGCAACTACAACCTATGCCCCCGGTCCCCTGGGTCGCGAGAAGGTTTATTACTGGCGAGTGGATGAATTTGACTCCTTAACCACCCATAAAGGCGATATCTGGGCTTTCACAACGCCCGGTGCCGTCGGTGATCCTCAGCCGGCCAACGGTGCGGCCGATGTCCAGATTGACGCAACGTTGAGCTGGACCGCGGCCGATAATGCCGTTTCGCACGAGTTGTTCTTTGGCACCAGCGCCGCTGCGGTGAACAGTGCAACGACGGATTCACCAGAGTACATAGGCCCCAGGGCGCTCGGTGCCGAGAGCTACGATCCGGCAGGTCTAGAGTGGGCTGGGACATACGCATGGCGAGTGGACGAGGTCTATGCCGATAAGACAGTCAAAGGTCTTGTCTGGACGTTCACGGTGGCTGACTTCCTGCTCGTGGACGACTTCGAGTCCTACAACGACGTTGATCCTCCTGATGCGGCAAGCAACAGGATATTCGATGCCTGGATTGATGGCTTCGGAACCACGACAAACGGCGCTCTGGTCGGCAATGAGCTGCCACCCTATGCCGAGCGGACTATCGTTCACGGCGGCGCCCAATCAATGAAATATGCCTACGACAACGCCGGCAAAACCTCCGAGGCCACACTCACGCTGGCCCGTCAGCGAGACTGGACCGTCGAAGGCATCGCCAAGCTCAGTCTGTGGGTCAGGGGCAACACCACAAACGCTGCCGATCGGATATATGTCGCCCTCAACGGCACGGCTGTGGTGTATCATGACGACGCGAGCACAACACAGCTTGCCGGATGGAACGAGTGGGTCATCGACCTGGCGGCATTCGGCATAGACCTGACCAACGTCAACTCGATCACCATTGGCATAGGCACAAGGAATGCTCCTTCGCCAACCGGCGGCGCAGGAACAATGTACTTCGACGACATTAGGCTGTATCGGTAGTTGCACACCAACCGACTGAAGCAGCCCCGAGTTGACCTCGGTGCGCGCCCTCTTTTTCGTCCGGCGGCGCATGACCTCTCAGCCAGACTTGCAAACGAAATTCAAGAGAATTTGAAGGAACTCGACTTCTGAAGCGTATATCATGAAGTCACAAGGTTGAGATCCTGAGTTCGAATGTGCGCGGTCAATGACCTTTAAGGAGTACCAGGTGTTCTTCTTCTTTCCTTATCGCGTCGATGTTCCACACGAACATCGCCCGGTGATGAACTGGGTGGTACTGGCGGGGATCGTGCTCGTGTTCTGGCTTCAGTTGGGTGACAGTTCGATCACGATACGGTACTGGTTGGACGGCTGGGGGATCAAAGGCCTAGTGGGCAGTATTTGGCTGCACGGCGGATTATTACATCTGCTCGGAAACGCACTCTATCTCTGGGTGTTCGGCAATGCCGTGTGCTCGAAGCTGGGTAACCTCGGCTACCTGGCGGCATACGTGGGACT
>LJTR01000293.1 GCA_001303465.1 Phycisphaerae bacterium SG8_4 | reverse complement strand
CGAGACCGTCATTGCAGCCTTTTGTCCTGAAGTCGTAGAGCGGAACGCGGACGTCATTGGCGCCGAGGAACCAGTCGAAGGCCTTTCTCTGGAGTCTCAGGAATCTGTCATCGGCGGTGGCGTCATGAGCGGCCCTTAGCATCATGACAGTACTGGCCGCCTCCAAGGGCTGCTGGTCAAAGCTCGCTCTTTCCTGGCCCCGTTCGTACCAGCCATTACAGCCGATGAAGCTGAAATGCTCGCCTTTGAAGGTATTTTTTAGAAGGAATTCACAGGTTTCTTCTGCAACTTGCCTGTACCGCTTGTTGTGGCAGGTCAAGCTGGCAACAAACATCGCGTGCGGCAGAACGGCGTTATCGTAGGTCAGCATGTCTTCAAACCACTGCCAATCGGGATACATGTTCTCTTGGTACTGGGCGACCAGCCCGTCGGCGGCCAGTTCCAGCTGGCGCTTGATGTCACTGGCCCCGGGGAACTGCTTGAGATAATCACTCATGCCGAGTATCGAATACGCCATACCCCTGGGCAGTTGCCTCTGGACGTGCTTGACCGATTTGTCAAAGCAGTCCTTGGCGATCGACAGGTATGCCGGGGACGGTGGTTTGGCCATAATCGTTCCGAACGCCCAGAGGACCCGGCCGAATGCATCGTTCTTAGGCTCATTCTCCCACCAGTCTCTGTTGAAATCCATGAAGTTCCTGACCGTACCGTCTTCGTTCTGCGAATGTATCGTAAACGACAGATATGTGTCGAGGAGCTTCAGAGCCTGCGGCTCGGGGTACTGTGCGTAGTAGTTGGCCATAGCGATCACGGCTCTCGCGTTGTCGTCCGTGCAGTAGCCGAATTCGCGGTTTGGAATCGTGAACTTCGCGTGCTGGTACATGCCGGTATCGTCTGTCAGCTTCTGCAGATGGTCCAGGGACGGCTCAGGTAGCTCGATGTGCGATATAGTCTCGGCTGCTGAAAGTCTGCCCTTGGCGGCCATACCGGGAGGCAGTCTTTTTGCACCGAATAACTTCCAGTAGACCTGGCCGATCCTAGGCCATGTTCGAGACCTGCCGTACTCGTATGCCTGTCTTCTCAGCGAGTAAAACAGCGAGTCGTTCTTAAGTATCTCCACTATTGCCCGAGCGGTTTGCTCCGAATCGCCGAAGTCGACCAGCCTGCCCCGGCCGTCGGCCAGAAGTTCGGTAGCTGCCCAATAGGGCGTGGATACGACTGCTTTACCGACGCCGACCGCGAACGACAAGGTGCCGCTGGTCAACTGCTTTGCGTTCAAATATGGCGTGACATAGATGTCGGCCGCGCAGAGGAAATTGTGAAGCTCCTGGTCGTCCACGAATCTGTTGTGAAAGATCACATGCTCCTGCAGACCCAGGTTCTTCACCATTTGCTTAAGGCCGAATCTGTACGATTCGCCTTCGTGTTTGAGTATGTTCGGATGCGTCATGCCCAGGATTATGTAGATGACCGAGGGATCGGCCTTGACGATGGCAGGCATTGCCTTGAGCATCACCTCAATGCCCTTGTTCTGGTTGAGCAGGCCGAATGTCAGGATGGTTTTTCGATCCTCCAGGCCGAATTTGTGCTTGTAGTAGTTGCTGTCGACAAAAGGCAGATCGGGTATGCCATGTGCGATCAATTTCACTTTCCGCGCCGAGACACCGTAGATATCCCGCAGCATGTC
This sequence comes from Phycisphaerae bacterium SG8_4, assembly GCA_001303465.1. GTDB lineage: Bacteria > Planctomycetota > Phycisphaerae > Sedimentisphaerales > Anaerobacaceae > SG8-4. The sequence continues at coordinate 4,641 of LJTR01000293.1, read as the reverse complement.
GACGCCCCGTTCGTTCATTGTGATCACCCGATACGATGCGTTGCACACGTCGACCAGCGATTTGCGATATGCTGGACTCGGCTCGTCAATGACCGTATGTAGCGTGGTTATTATGGGAGCCTTCAATCTGTTGAGCAGCAGGCTGAGATATGAGCCCGCTTCGCCGCCGAAAAGACCGAACTCGTGCTGGACCGAGACGACGTCCACGTGGCTGAAGTTGATATAGTCGGCGGCGCAGATATAGTCGCTCTTAACATTCTGGCGGATTTCAAACTTGACGGGGTCATCGTACTTGTGGTCCCCCGACTGCAGGGCGACCACTAAGGGCTCGAATCCACCTTTGGCTGCCGCCGCCGTACTCTTGGCAAGGTCTGATGTGAAAGTCGCAATTCCGCACTTTCTCGGTAAAAACGAGGAAATAAATACCACTCTTTTGGCAGTACTCTCAGTACTCTTCGCCATCCGCGATTCCTCATAATCTCAACACAAAAACTCCTGTTTAGCATTTTAGAGATGTGTGGTCGGCCCGTCAAGCGAATTGGCGGCGGGATTCGCATAAAATGTGCTTTTTTTTGCCTGCGTACCCGTGGCCGTATCCCATTGACAATTTGTGGCCCTTCCTTCATGCCCAGGGCAGGCTCTGAGCATAGTCGATGCGGTAGCAAGTTACAGTTCGATATTGGACGTTCCTTGTTCGATATTCCATCGCCCTTAGCCTCCCTTTTGCATATTTACTTTTTACTTTCACTTGCCCTTCTCTATTGTCCCTTCTTTATTCTGTTTTCTGTCTGCTTTGTTCTGCGGCTGCTATTCGCGCCACGCCATCAGCCATGCATTGTGCCTCAGCACCAAGAGCTGTCTTGCAGGTGACATCTCAGCGGCAATCTCAGCAAACCCTGTAATTCATCTCTGGAAGGCTCTTCAAAGACCTCTCAAGTGAAGGCAGCTCTGTTTTTGCCGATCAGATGAAATTCCGGCCTTTTTCTCGGTTTTCCTTTGCACCCCTGGCGAAAAGAGACGTATATTACCTACCTTACGGTAGGAACAGAAGGAAGATAGGTTGCCAAGAGCCAGGATTTGGATATACTCTGTGTTGTTGAAGCCCGGTGACTGCGGTCGAATGTGACGAATGACCTGTTAAAAGCCTGAATTGTAGACTATTGGGACGATCGATAGACAATTGTGAGTGCAGTATTCGAAGACATCATGGCTGCCGTCGGATTCACGCCACTGGTCCGTATCAACAGGCTGGGATCGGGCAAGGCTGTCATTCTTGCCAAGCTCGAATCGTACAATCCCTTCGGCAGTGTGAAAGATCGCATCGCCAAGTCGATGATTGAAGCAGCGGAAAAGAAGGGGCTTATAACGCCCAATACCGTGCTGATCGAGCCAACCAGCGGCAACACGGGAATAGGGCTTGCCTGCATTTGTGCCGCGAAGGGCTATAGACTCATCCTGACCATGCCGGATTCGATGAGCGTCGAGAGACGGCAGTTGCTGAGGCTGTTCGGCGCCCAGATTGTCTTCACCCCGGCTCACCGGGGGATGACCGGGGCTGTCAAGAAGGCTCGAGAGCTTGTCGGCAAGGACCCCAATCTGTTGATGCTGCAGCAATTCAGCAATCCTGCGAATCCACAGATTCACAGAGAGACCACCGCAGCAGAGATCTGGAACGATACCGATGGGAACGTTGACATTTTTGTCGCCGGCGTCGGGACCGGCGGGACATTGACCGGATGCGGCGAGGTGCTTAAAGATCGCAACAGCAACTTGAAAGTGGTGGCGGTGGAGCCCGAGGATTCGCCGATACTATCAGGGGGCAGCCCGGGCCGGCATAAGATACAGGGTATCGGCGCAGGATTCGTGCCGGAGGTCTTGAATACCGATCTGATTGACGAGATTGTGCAGGTCTCCAATGATGACGCTGTGGAGACGGCGCGGCAACTGGCGGCCCTGGAAGGGATACTGGGTGGCATAAGTTCGGGCGCCGCGCTCTGGGCTGCGATTGAAATGTCGCGCCGAGAGGAAAGCCAGGGCAAAACCATAGTGGTGATTCTCCCCGATACGGGGGAAAGATATATCTCCACTGAAATGTTTGGGTAAGCTGCGGCAGGCCCGGCCTTTTCAAGGGGTATTGGAAATGCGACAGAACGGTTTGAGCAACGAGAAGATCGAGAAACTTGTCGATCAGATCGCCCATACATACAAGGGCGATTCCGGCATCAACTTCATCGACACCTCGAATCTGCCCGTGAGGGGCGAGATCGTCCTGATACTCGATTTGCTCTTCGAAGTGCTCTTCCCCGGCCATACCGGCGCCAGACCGGTTACAAGGTCGAATATCAATTTCGTCGTCGGCGATCTTCTCTGTCAGGTGCAAAGCGAGCTGTCCGAACAGATAGAGCGGGCCTACCGTTACCAATGCAGGATCAAGAGCTGTGAGACTAACGATTGCGAAAAGATGGCCGTAAGCGCCAGCGAACATCTGCTGAATCAGCTGCCAAGGATCAGGGAATTGCTCAAGGGCGACGTCGATGCGGCGCTAGCCGGGGACCCGGCCGCACAGTCGCCCGAGGAGATCGTTATAAGCTACCCCTGCATCAATGCAATTGCCACGTACCGCATCGCACACGAATTGTATCTACAGCAGGTGCCGCTGATTCCCCGGATAATGAGCGAGTGTGCTCACTCTAAGACCGGCATCGACATACATCCTGGAGCCAGGATAGGCAAGAATTTCTTTATCGATCACGGCACTGGCGTGGTGATAGGCGAGACAACGATCATAGGCGACAATGTGAAGATTTATCAGGGGACGACCCTTGGAGCCATGAGCTTTCCGAAAGATGAAAGAGGCAGGGTGATAAAGGGACGCAAGAGACACCCCACGATAGAGGACGACGTGACCATATATGCAGAGGCGACAATACTGGGGGATGTCACTATCGGCAAAGGTGCCATCATCGGCGGCAACGTCTGGGTAAAACAGTCCGTGCCTGCCGGATTCACCGTTGCGACAGCCAATGCCAACCTGGTGTGCAGAACCCCCAGGGCCGACGGCGATACTTACGAGATATGATATGGCTGAACAGCTGATAGAGAGAATCCAGGACCTCAAGCAAGAGCGAGGAGCTGTGATACTCGCCCACAACTATCAATGCGGCGAGGTCCAGGACCTTGCGGACTTTGCGGGCGATTCATTGGGATTGAGCATCAAGGCGGCCGAGACTGACGCCGATGTAATCGTATTTTGCGGCGTAAAGTTCATGGCCGAGACCGCCGCGATCCTCTCGCCGGAGAAAACGGTGCTCTTGCCGGAGAAGTCCGCCGGCTGTCCGATGGCCGATATGATAAACGCCGAGCAGTTGCGCGGACTTAAGCAAGATCATCCCGACGCGCTTGTTGTATGCTACGTTAACAGTACGGCCGAGGTGAAAGCCGAGAGCGATTACTGCTGCACCAGTGCCAACGCGGTGGAAGTCGTAAACTCGTTGCCGGCGGACAAGCGGGTCATTTTTGTCCCGGACCGCAATCTCGGTCAGTTTGTTGCCGAAAGGACCGGCCGGGACCTCGTTCTCTGGCCCGGCTACTGCACAACGCACGTCGTTATAACCGCCGACGATATTGTCAGCGCCCGAGCGCAACATCCCGATGCGATCGTAATGGCGCATCCAGAATGCACCGCGCCGGTCAGGGAACTGGCGGACGAGCTGCTCAGCACGGGCCAGATGCTGAAGTTTGCCGCCGCGAGTGCGGCGAAAGAGTTTATAGTGGCAACCGAGATCGGAATAATCCATGCGTTGAAGAAACAGAACCCGCAGGCCGAGTTCTTTGGCGCAACGCAAAGGGCAGTTTGCCCGAATATGAAAAAGATTACACTGGACAAGGTGATCGGTTCGCTGGAGGATATGCAGCATAAGATTGCCGTGCCTGATGAGATAAGAACCAGAGCGAAAAAAGCCCTCGATAGAATGGTAGAGATTTTACCCGTACAATAGAAGAAAGGATCAGAGAAGATGTCGGAAGAGCCGCAATATCGTTTGGAAACGCTGGCCCTGCATGCGGGCCAGACAGTAGATTCGGATACGCTCAGTCGGGCCGTGCCTGTTTATCAGACCACAAGTTATTGTTTCAAGGATACAGATCACGCGGCGAATCTATTCGCGCTGAAAGAATTTGGAAATATCTACACGCGGCTGATGAATCCTACCACCGACGTATTGGAAAAGCGGCTGGCCGCAATGGAAGGCGGAGTCGGCGGATTGGCTTTCAGCTCGGGCCAGTCGGCGATATACGTGAGCATCTTCAATATCTGTGGCGCCGGAGGCCACATTGTCTCGTCGAATTCACTCTACGGAGGCACGGTGACGCTCTTCAGTCAGACGTTTCCCAAACTCGGCATTGACGTGACGTTCGTTGACCCCAAGGATCCGGAAAACTTCGCCAAGGCAATCAAGGACAATACGCGCCTGATCTACATCGAAAGCGTGGGCAATCCCAAGAACGATATCCTGCAGTACGACAAGATTGCCGAAATCGCTCACAGGAACGGCATGCCGGTGATCTGTGACAATACTGTCCCGACTCCGATATTGCTGCGGCCGATTGAGCATGGCATTGACATTGTGGTTCACAGTTGCA
>LJTR01000292.1 GCA_001303465.1 Phycisphaerae bacterium SG8_4 | reverse complement strand
TAATACAAACCAAGGCGCCGAAAGCACGATAAGCTTCTTTTTGAGCCTCCTGGCAATGGTCGAAAGCTACGCTATTGTGGAAAAGACCAAGGCCGGCAAGAGCACTCCGCTGCTGCAGGTTGATATCACCGAGCTGAAAGTCAAAAAAAAACACGCCATAAAGGCAATGGCAAATAGAACCGGCCCGGCGCGCAAGCAAACCGAGCGCGTGAGCTGATGCACCGGCCACTTCGTTGTTGATCCGATGCGCAACTCGCGCAGTTACGCCAGCAGATCGCCCTACCGCTCTACGACGTCCTGGCCTTTCTTGCCGATCCACGAGATGTCGCCGCCTATGCCCTGGACAGTCTGGCACCCGACTACCCAAAGGACAACGACTGCTAAAGCAATTGTAAGAAATACTTTCCTAATCATACTAAAACATCTTCGAGTTTCGATTTGCGAATTTCGATTTGCGATCCCGGCGCCCCAGGATTGACAATCGGTAATCACTTCATATTCTTTCGGCAGTTCTGCCCGTTTCTCATCAGTTCTCAGGGCGATTTCGATGCCCTTCTCTACACTGGGCAACAAGACCGCGTCTTTTCCTATACGGACCTCGCCCATTTTCTCTATTGTGAGAACATTCGCCCCCCTCACACCTCCCACGTCACAGAACAGCTCGCCCGACTAAAATCTGCCTGACGAGAAAATAGCTGTTGCTTGAAACTCTTAAACCTGGTACAATGCCACTACGACAGGGATTTTGGAGCAGATATGTCTTAGCCTCAGGGCGACATGACGAGCCCGACCCCGACAGTCGCGTCGATCGTAGCGATTTCACGAAACGGACGCATTCGGCTACGTCGAACAGAAGCGGTCTAATTGGAAAAGGTGACTTTCTTACAAATGAACGAGCGGCCAACTCTGACAAGCCATTGCCGATCGGACGGTTCCTGCGAGATTTCTGTTTTTGCCTCAGTGCTACTGGCCGGATTGATTTTGACCGGGCGAGCCAACGCCAATCAGATTGAAACGGTTCCCAACCCTCACGGAGATCCCACATTGTGCTCGGCGTGTCACACATCTGCCACGGGCGTCCGGGGCACCCTGCGTTTTGCCGGCAGCGCGTCGCAACTGTGTCGGTCTTGCCACGACGGAAAGCTTGCCGCGGCCGAGACCCACCCCGTGGGTATTGCCCCGAGTGCGCAAATGGCCCATAGAATCGGATCTGTGTTTCCGCTGGAGAACGGCACGCTCAGTTGCCTGACCTGCCACGATGTCACCGGGCACTGCAAAGTCGGCCGGCCGACTGCCCTGCCCAACCGCAGTTTTCTGCGAGGAGGCCCCGTATCCCACCCCATCGCCTTCTGCTTCCAATGCCACCAGCGTCAAAATCACATGCCCTTCAATGCTCACGACCAGCTCGAAGCGGGCCAGATAAAGACCGAAACGTGTGCCTGGTGCCATACCGGTATTCCGGACGTCAGATCGCGACTGGCCGAAGGCGCCTCGTACGCACTGCGCAGCGAATCTTTCGGCGTCTGCAACAACTGCCATCTCGTCAACAAGGGCCACCCCACCGGCGACCCTCACATGCACGCGAGGCCTCCAGCCGAAATGATATGGCACATGTCCGCCTATGAGATGCAGCCTCAGATGCATGTGCCCCTCGAGCAACTAAAGGAATACGTGCGGGCAGCTAAACGAAGACCCCGTTCAATCCCGCTGGACGAAAAGGGCCGTATCACGTGCTATAGCTGCCACAATCCACATGAAAAAGGACTATTGCCCAATTGGAATCTTCGCTCAGTCGGCTCCGAGCCGAAACTAGCTACGAACCATCGCCTGCGCGCCCATGGACATATTGCCTGTAGAGCATGTCACGAGAAATGAGGAATCCCATGAAGCACTCAAAAATCGGTAATTATGACACCCCTCTGGATTTGAAGGTCGCAGGTCTGCGCCCTGGTGCGATCCTTCTTGCATTCACGCTGGCACTGTTGCTGCCGCAAGCGCTGTATGCCGTGGACTCAGAGAACTGCCTGATGTGCCATCGGTTTCGGGGGCTTGCCCGCGTGGACAAAGATGGCGACTATCGCCTTTTCTACGTGGACGAGGAACTCTTCAGTCAGGGCCCCCACGCACGGGTCAGCTGCAAGGGCTGCCACGCCGACATAGACAAGATCCCACACGATGGCGCCAAACCGGTGGATTGCCTGCGCAGCTGCCACATCGAAGAACCTACGCGCGAGATCATTTTCACGCACTCCAAAGTGCGTGAGCATCTTGAGGGCAGCGTTCACGCCCTGACCGCCGACGACGGCACGCTGCGAAGTCACGGTGACGATTTTCCCCGCTGCAAGGATTGTCACGACATACCACTTTTTAGGCCGGTGTCGCTATTCAAGACGGTAAGGGCCGGCGTCTCCGACCGCGCTATCAGTCGGTGTATAGTATGTCACTCGGATGAGCACTTTACCCGCTACTTCTACTCGCACGTCACCACGCGAATGCACAAGGCGCGCGATTCTCGTGAGGTTGTGACAATGTGTTCGAGCTGTCACGCCGATCCCGCTCTGGCAAAGCGCCACGGTCTGAGCGACGTCGTATCAAGCTACCTGGAAACATACCATGGCAAGGCGGTCCTTTTCGGTTCGACTCTGGCGCCGGATTGTCTTGACTGTCACTCAAGCAAAGGCAACGTTCACGAGATGCGTGCCAAGACCGACCCGCGGTCTTCGGTCCATCCCGACAACCGCGCCGCCACCTGCAACGCCGAGGATTGCCACAGTTCCGCAGGGCCGGCTCTGGCTTCCTTTGATGTCCACGCCACGCGCAATGCTGCAACGCATAGGCTCGAATTCGGCGTGGCCATGTTCTTCGTCATCATGACACTTGCGATCCTCCTGCCGATCCTGACTCTCAACGTATTGGGCCTCATACGAGAGCTTATTCCAAGTCACGAGGCCGAGGCCGAGATCGAACGCCTTGTAGAAATAGCAGAGAAGCGAGCAGCCGCCGAGGGCGGGCTCCAACGTTTCACACTCTCATACAGGTTGCAGCATGTCTTCCTCGTCACAGTTTTCGTCGTGCTCTGTCTGACAGGGCTGCCCATGAAATTCCCCGAGGCATCGTGGGCCCCGCCAATCTATCAGCTCTTCGGAGGCATCCGGGGCGCTCCAATAGTTCATCGCATAGCCGGCGTCTCTTTGGTGCTCGGCTTTGTATTTCACGTGGGCATGATACTTCTGAATGTCACGCGTTCACTGGCGCGCGAGGGCAAGCTCAGCATCGTCAATTGGATCAAGGCCGTGTTGGCATTGCCCATGATTCCCAAGCCGCAGGACGCTAAGGACATCGTCAAACTAGTCAAGTACGTGTTCTTCCTCAGCCCCGAACGGCCCAACTACGGCCGTTTTTCCTGGAAGGAGAAGCTCGAATACCTCGGCCTCTTCTGGGGCATCGGGCTGCTGGCAGTCACAGGTGTTCTGCTCTGGGCCGAGAGCATCTCGACTCGTGTATTGCCCGGCTGGGTGCTGAATGTCTGCTATCTGGCACACACGTATGAGTCCATTCTGGCAGCGGCACACATCACTCTCGTGCACATCCCCGGCGTTATAGGCAGACCCGGAGTATCGCCGCTTTCGGCCATGATAATCAACGGCAACATCTCGCCGCGGGCGCTGGCTGAAGAACACGGCGGCGAGATCATCAACTGGACTCCGGCAGAGGAGGTCAAATAATGAGTCACAACCAAGCCGTATGGAAGAAGTATCTGCTCGTGCTCTACGTCGGGGCATGGAGCGTTATCCTCGTGGCCGCTTGCATCTGGCTGACCATGTTCCTCGTCGGAACCCTGGGAGACCCCTTCGATGATAAGCAAAAGCACGGCCCGGACCTCGACGCGTTCGACAGTGTTGTCGCACTGACCGAAGAAAAGGTCGTCCGCTATCTCGGAGAATGGGAATTCCTCGAGCCGAAACTCCCCGGACACTTCCATCACGTAGGACGGTGGTACCAACCCGACAAGTGGAACTTTTGCGTCCAGTGTCACGGGCCGACGCCCCACTCCAGAGCACCGCAGCAGCGGGCGTTTCTCAACATGCACAATCTCTTCATCTCATGCCAGGTCTGCCACGTGCAGGAAGCCGAGGGAGTCGCTCCGACTCGTTTCGGCTGGGTAGACATAAGTGACGGTAAGCTGTGCGCCAATCCCAGCATGGCAGAGGGTGTCTGGGGCGAATACGGTGCAAAAATTGTCCCGCTCAAGGGCACCGCAGAGAATCCTCAGCCCGCGACGCTTGATGAGGAAGAGGCTTTCGCAGCGAAGTTCCGCAAGCAAGTAGACAAGCTAAACGACCGCCAGAAGGTGGTGGGTAACAAACTCATTCACCGGCGCTGCATCGAAGAGCCTGTGCGCTGCGCCGATTGCCACAACTCCGAGAAGGCGTACCTTCCGTATACTACTCTTGGCTACTCAGCCGAACGCTCGGAATTTTTGGTCAGTGCCGAGGTGGCCGACCTGGTGGCACGTTATGAAACGTTCTATATTCCGAACCTGCTCAGGACCGACGGACAATCGCGGCAACAGACGGGAGAAGGTTCCCAATGAAACTGACGGGGGGCAATGGCAGGGTGTACACCGCCAGCCAACCATATTACGCTGTGCGACATAAACTCTGCGCAGCCGCAGCGCGGCTGGCGCCGACATCGCGATCCAGAGCAGGAGCTTCGTTCTTTTTCCTTTTGGCTCTTGCCTTTTGCGCTGCCCCCTACGCCCAGGGGCAAGCCGAGTCAGGGCCAGGCGTCAACGCAATTCGCATACGGAACAAGAGCTTGATCGTCGGCCCCAAGGACGAACCGTTCAGCATGCCAAGCGATGCCGCTGTCGGACTCGGCGGCAACCTCTATGTCCTCGACGGTGTACGCCACAGGGTTGTCGTCTACGATCCCGCGGGACAATTTCTGTTTGAATTCGGTGGTCGCGGCGGCGCCGCCGGTGAGCTTCTCTTTCCGCTCGGGATCACAACTACACCGGACGGCAAGATCTATGTCGCCGATTCCGGAAACCATCGTTTTCAGGTCTTTGCTGCGGACGGAAAAGCGTTGGAAGCGGTCTCACTGCCAAGCACGCCTTCGGGCGCGCCGCCGGACCCGACGGACGTGTCCGTGGATACGACGCGATCGAAGCTCTATGTCACTGACAACGATAACCACAAACTCCACGTATACAACCTCTCGCTCAACAGCTTCGAGCAACCCTGGGGTGGCCCGGGGCAGGGCCGACGGCAGTTCCGATTCCCATTTCTTATTGACATCTCCGAGCAGGGATATGTCCTGGTGGTCGAGCCGATCAACACGCGGGTCCAGGTTCTCAACCCCAACGGCAAATTCGTCAACTTCATCGGGGCCTGGGGCGTCAAACCCGGCCAGCTGTTTCGACCCAAGGGTGTCGTGACCTTCGAAGATCGAGTTTTCGTGACCGACAGTTATCTCGGTCGGGTGCAGATATTTGACATGAGAGGAAACTTCCTGGGGGTGCTGAGCGATTCGGGCGGAGTGCCCGTACAACTCGCCGCCCCTACGGGAATCGCAGTCGACGCCAAACGCCAGCGTCTCTACGTCGTCGAACTCAAGGCAAATCGCGTCTGCCGGATGGATCTGGAGTAAGACGCCAATGGCCAAGCCAAAACTACTTCTCTGGTCGGCATATTTGCCCGGCATGCTCCTGTTTCTTGTGCAGTCTGACTCGAGACCTGTCTCGGCGCAAGAGGCCATGCCCAACTCAAGCAGAGAATGTGCTATCTGCCACATTCGATGGGTAGACGCCCTCGTTAGGAACACTCCGCAAGAGAATCTCATGGAAACCGTCCTTGATCGCCAGGCCGGCAGCGGCGAGATGTGCCTTTCGTGCCATGACGGTTCGGTCGTCGATTCACGCTTCAAGGTCTGGTCGACCAGCCACCACAGTACCGACTCGGTGCCTTCGCCTGCAGTGAAGATCCCGACAGATACGTTTCCGCTGGACGAGCAGGGTCGCATGACGTGCGCAACATGCCACACAGCACACGCAGTGCCCGATAGTTCTGATCTCAAAACAGTGATTTTCCTGCGCCAGCCCAACGTCGACTCCTCGCTCTGTCTGGCCTGCCATGGCGAACACGCTCAGAAGAACGCATTCCAGCATCCTCTGGGCCGCGCGGACAAACCGGTTCCCCAGGCGATCCTGGATGCCGGCGGCAAGACGTCAGCCGACGGTCACATGGTTTTCTGCCAAACCTGTCATGAACCGCACGGAGCAACTAATGCCGCGATGCTGGTCTTGCCCCCTTCGACGCTGTGCATCGCCTGCCATACG
>LJTR01000291.1 GCA_001303465.1 Phycisphaerae bacterium SG8_4 | reverse complement strand
CCAGCGAAATATCGATGAAGACTACCCCTCGTTTAAGCACGTGCGTGCCGAGATAGCCCATGACCATACCTATCATCAAGCAAAGACAAAAGGCAACACGAGTCTCTTCGTATATTAGTTGAAAATCGATGGTCATCCGCAGGTTCCTTTGATAGTGTCACTGGCCTTCAACGGTTTGATGCAGCGAATCAACAGTGCCGTAAGGAAGAATACTCCCATGAAGACCACCAATGTCGAAGAGTACGGCCAATTCTCAAAGAATCTCAGATCCCACATATTGTACGAAGCAAACAGACCGAGCGCACAGGCAATGAAACCTAGGCACCAGCCAAGCAGGAGAGCCAATTTCCAGTCCTTTTTGAACATTGTCGCCATCGCGGCCGGCAACATCAGAAAGACATAGGCCAGAAAGACACCCGCAACCGGTACGATGAGAATGGTGATAATGCCCTGAGACAGGAAGAACAGAAACTCCCAGAGCCATGCGTTCTTCAGACTCTCAGGGGTATCGGCAAGGGCAATGAACCTCTTCCGAAAGACATAGTGGAAAGCAAGCAACAGCAGATACACAATTACCGTCACTTTGACCAGTCCCCAAGTTACGAAGTCAAGATCGCCTTTGAGCGTTCCGTCGAAGAGCATTTCGCCGCCGTTGACAGGATCGGTGATGGCGAAGCATGCCAGAAGGGAAATCGCAAACATGATCCCTATAACCGCTTCTCGGGGTATGTTTTTCGATTTCGGCTTGATCACCGCCAGCAGGAAAGAGCCGAAGGTTACCGCCACCAACGCCCATATGTACGTGATTGGATCGTTGAGCTGAACGGCGTTGCCCGTTTCCTCGTTGCTGTTTACAACAATGCACAAAAGGATGCCGAGGGCCGCGAGCTGATCTAGGGCCAAATCTGAAAAAATCAAGGTCCTTCTTATTACGTGAAGCCCAATGTACGTATGCAAAATCAGTACAACGGCAATCAGCAACAGTTGCATAAGAAAGAAGTTCACTGCTCCGCTGCTCATCAGATCATTCCCTTTTTCTTGGCGGCGTTTGTCAGGCCATTCACCCAGATGTCAACCAAAGAGAAGTAGTCTCTCGCCTCACTGCTGCCATTGACAAACAGTGGCACGATGACAACCTCGGCGCCGACCTTTTTTCCGACCGAGCGTGCTCTCTTTTGATCGAAGTAATTGGCCGCGAATACGATTCGAATGTCTGCGTCTCTCATCCGATCTGTCAGCGTGACGATATCCTTGGCTGACGGCGGGATGCCAGGCTTGGGCTCGATGGTAGCAGGCACCTGAATTCCAAAAAGATCGACAAAATACGACCAGTTCTTGTGGTAGACCACTATCTGTTTGCCGCGCAGGGGCAGCAGCTCTTTCATCCATCCTCCGAGCTTGTCGATCAGGGGTGTTCCGCCAAGTTTGTTCTTTTCGAGAAAATCAATGAGCTTGTTCTGTCGCGCCAGCCGCCCCAAGACTTCGCCGCCGAGCAGTTTCACGAGTTCCTCGCCGAATAGTCTGTCGTCAATTTTTGCCTGAAGCGTTTTGAGATTGGCCTCGTAGAATGGTTTGTTTGCCGGATCGTTTTTGGTCAGGCCAGTCGTGATGTTTTCGGCGACCTTTCTCATGCATAGTGGGCTGCAGGTAAAGTGCGGATTACCTTCGACGTGAACGTCCCCCATGATCTGGTTGGGGTTGTCAGGTTTGTCGACAAGCTCCATATTGTGAGAGACTGCGACAAATCCTTTCTCTCCACTTCGAATGTTCTTGTTGCCGGCTCTGTCGATCACCGTCGGAAGCCACATCTCCAGATCCAGGCCGGTCGCTATCAACACGTCGGCTTTGCTGAGAACACGGTGAAACGACGGCTTCGGCCGCACATGATGTGGGTCCTGACGACCCTGGACTATAGTCTCGACATCCACGCGATCACCCCCGATCACTTTGACGAAATCGCCATAATCCGGCAGCGTGGCAACAATCTGCAGGCGTCCCCTTGCACGAGAACGTGTTCGCGATCGCTCTCTGGCGGCATCGGCATCGCTAACCCAAAAGACTGACGCCAAAAACGCCGCTATAGTCAAGGTAGGAAAAGCTCGTCTAGTCATGATATTTGCCTCCCTCTTATGTTCTAGTAGCGTTCATGTTTGTGGGGGCCGGCCGCAAAGACTGCCTGCAATCCGATCGTGTGGCCCGGCTCCTGAATGGTATGACCGTCGGTATAGTTGTACTCAACGTGAAATCGCACATATTCACTCTGCCACAACGTCACGTAGGGCGAAACCTGCCAAACAAACGCATCGCTGTCGGTATAGGCAAACGGGTTGATGGTCGTTGGAAAAGCGTCGGCATAGGGCTTGGAGTCAGCTCTGTAGTAATCGCCACGAATACCCACATAGACGTTACGATCAACCTTCTTCTGCACGTAAGTGAAAGCGCCCCATGCATCAAGGCTGTCTCTGCCGGAGCCGTCGGGTGCGTAGATGTCTCGATTCAAAAAGTACAGTTCGCTTCGCCATTCTACGTTGTGGTACATGGCTGTTTGAGGCGGTTCCCATACGTAGGTGAAGTCGGCCCCGACCACCTGCGTGCCGAGAGCGTCGTCAATCTGGTCCGTGCCACCGCCACCGGTAGCGACCTCCCATCGATCATTCCAGCCGAACAGACCTGAGATGCCAAACTCGAAATACGAGTTTTCGTCAAGATCGCGAAAGTTCTTGGCGCGGAACAACAGTGAAGGATTCCCCATGGTCTCGCCGCCGAACAGATGGTCGTTCTCTGCCGTTGTGATCTGCACGGTGAGTATCTGAGTGGCGTCACCCATTTCAGGAAGTGGCAGATCTACCGAAAAACCCGTTTGAGCAAGGCCGTCCTCGCCGAGAATATTCTGCAGCGCCAGGGGATAGTCTATCTGGTCGAGCGCGTCGCCGTGCCAGCGATTGATGACACCGAACTGCTGACGGAATTTGCCGAGATCAAGATTGATGTCGCCAAAGGCATTGTAACGGGTGAAATACATCTCTTCGATCTCGACATTCCCGTCGGAGTCCACGGGGATGGTTGATTTGAATTTTGAGAACGGATCCAGATAGGACTGGATGTTCAGTTCCCAGGAACGCATCTCGATATCCGTTGTCCTGCGCACGTCATCCTGGGTGGTGAACTTGCCCACCAGGTCGCCTGAAACGCTGATCTCCGGGTTGAGCTTCCTCAGATTCAGCCCCTTGAATGTGAATTTCGTCTGCTCTGCAGGTTCCTCCTTCTTCTCCATTTCCCCACCGGCAGCTTCCAGCGCAAGTTGTCGCAGCAGATCGACCTCATCATCAACGGCGTTGACATCCTCTACTTTGTCGCCCTTGCTGACCTGGTTTTTCAGGGCCTGGATTTCACTTTCGTGCTTGGCCTTCATTTCCCCCATCTGCTTGCGCAATTCAGAGACCTCCTGCCTCAGCTCAGCGAGGTTGGGATCCTCAGTCTTTGCCTCAGCTGCGTGCCCTACATTCGAGACGCTGGCCGTAATGACGAGCAAAAGCACAAAGGGTACTTTCTTGATTTGCATATATATACCTCCCAAGTTACCTAGCGAGGAAGCCCCGGCATTGCAGGGCCCTAGGACTCGAGCTCCTTGTTCGGTCCACGCCTGCCACAGACTAGACCTCTCATGGACCAGACGCGCCTATCCAAGTCAGAGTTGCTGCGCTCTGATTCGGGACCTCAGGATATGGTGACGGAGGGAGGTGCTCGCGAGATGATCGAATAGGCCCACTCATCATGCTGCAGAACGGCCGAATGAGGCCCGATTTGCGTCATAGGGATGCACCCAACGCCGGCGAGCGCAGGACCGTACGTTGCTGCAGTCGAGCTGTGTCCGGCAAGGAACTTGCAGGACGGACATTGACCTTCGCGGGGCGTAGCCCCATTGCCGGCGCTGCCACTTCGCGTGAGCCCGCATCCGTTTGTGTGGAGAAGGCTGACTACCAGAACGGCAAATAGATAGAGAGCGACAACTGAGATCGACGCCGCCCTGTGGACCTTGAACCGGTTTTTCGAAGTACAAGCCATGCTTCTGCCTGACTCCCTACTTTCTCCGTTCAGAAAGCTATCTCAACGGTAAAATCCTAGTACAGGCCAGAATATAAGTCAAGGCCTATTTTCACAGAAAATGGGATGGCCAAGAAACACGTTTGTGCTTCAAGAAGATGACGTTGATGACCAAGATGTCAGGATTAGCAACGTCTCAGGCCCAGTGGAGCCGACGGCTCGAAGGGTCGAAGCCCGTCGGCAGAATTTCTCTGATAAATCTTCACGATAAGTGGTTGACATGTGAAGAACAGTGTATTAGTATATACGCGGATACTTATATGTATGACGAAGCTGACAAATTGGCTGGCTGGTTAAAGGTCCTGTCAGTTGGGACTCGAGTTAGGATCGTCAGACTCCTGAAAGGCCGTGCCCTATGTGTTAACGCGTTGGCACAACGGCTGGGGGTGACGCAGAGTTCAGTCTCCCAGCATCTGCGTGTTTTGCGGCAGGCCGGCCTTGTGATCGACGAGAAACGCGGCTACTACGTCCACTATCGACTCAATGAGAAGACCTTCGCCAAGTGGAAAGAAACGATCAACCGTATGCTGGACGCGCAATTCGAAAACTGTCCAGGGAAAAAAGGAGACAAGAAATGTGCGGTTCTGAAGAGAAAAAAGATGGATGCCAGAAGCCGGAAAACTTGAAGGGCAAGCCCCAAGACTGTTCGCCTGAGCAGATCCGCGAATGCCATGGCGAAGTGCAAGACCATCCTTGCACAGCCAAAGAGGAGTAGCGAGCCGGCATCGCAAGGCCGTATCTGCACGTCAATCTCTGCTGCTCCCTCTTAGGACTCCTAGCCGTGATAGGTAGGTCGGAAGGGCCGAACACGGCTGATGGAGGAAGTGGGCAAAGCCTCTACGCAATAGATATGGCAAGGACGACAAAAAACAGATGGAGACGTTGGAGGTCCGCATGATGCCGGTTTCCGATAGTAAAGCGTGGCGCTGCACGATATGTGGCTATATCCACCGAGGGCCAGAGCCACCGGATGGATGTCCGGTTTGTGGGGCACCTAGTGAGGCGTTTGAGTTGGATGTTGCTGAATCCCAGCCAGTGGCTACGACTTCGCCAAGACGGTGGCGCTGCCTGAACTGCAGTTATGTGCACAACGGACCTGAAGCGCCGGACGTCTGCCCGATATGCGGATCCCCTGCTGACTGTTTCGAATCGATCGGCGAGACGGTGTCAGACACTGCGGGTGCTGGCGCGGTTGAGAAAGTCGTGATTATCGGTGCAGGCGTCGCCGGCGTGGCTGCAGCCGAAGCCGCGCGAAATGCCTCTCAGGACACACACGTTACTTTGCTTTCCAAAGAACGGTCGCTTCCCTATTATCGCCTCAATCTAACACGCTACCTAGCTGGCGATTTGACCCAGGAGGATCTGCCGATACAGCCGGAGTCATGGTACAGTGAGCGGGGCATAGATCTCCATCGTGGGGTCGAGATCTGCGAATTCGACACCGAGACCAAGCAGGTACGGGCACGCAGCGACCAGAGTTTTGCTTTCGACAGGCTGGTACTGACGGTTGGCGCACATCCGTTCACACCAGCTTTTACCGGCGCCTACCGCGAGGGCGTTACCACGTTGCGCACGGTCGAAGATGCCGATCAGATCTTAGATATGGGCGTTTCCGGAATGCGATGTGTTTGCATCGGGGGTGGTCTGCTCGGTCTTGAAACCGCTGCCGCGCTTGCCCGGCGCGGCGCCGATGTTATGTTGCTGGAGGGCCACGGCTGGCTGCTGCCTCGCCAGTTGAATGCGACTGCCGGCGGACTGTTAACAGGGGTTGTGCGCCAAGCGGGCATTGAGCTGCGTAACGGGGCTCGCACCAAGGAAATTGTGGGTGATGAGCGTGTACGCGGCGTCCAACTCGAAGACGAAACTGTATTGCCGGCAGATCTGGTTGTGATTGCCACTGGTGTTCGCTCCAACAGCTATCTTGCACGTATGGTAGGCCTGGAGGTCAATAGGGGCATCGTCGTCGATAATTTGCTCCGAACGTCGCACCCCGACATCTTCGCTGCTGGGGACGTTGCTGAGCATCGGGGCATTGTCTATGGGACCTGAGCCCCTGCGCAGTATCAGGGCAGCATCGCGGGAATGAATGCCCTCGACGCGCATGTTGAATTTGGCGGTATCCCTCGGTCCAATGCTCTGAAGGTTCTACAAGTCGAGCTATTCAGTATCGGCCAGATCGAGCCGGAGGACGCTAGCTTCGATACTGTTGAGCAGGAAGAGAGCAGCGGATATATGCGATTCGTCTTTCGTGA
>LJTR01000290.1 GCA_001303465.1 Phycisphaerae bacterium SG8_4 | reverse complement strand
CCACCTACTCGCTGATAGGAAAGTCGGTCATGAAAGACATCTCGCCGCTTGCCGCGGTATCGTATTCTTCGTTGGTCGGGGCAATCGCTCTGTTAGTGCCCGCCTGCTTCGAAGGATTGATCGGTAATATCCCGCATCAGTCCGCCGTTGACTGGCTCTGCATCTCTTATCTGGGCATCTTCGGAACGGTAATAGGATTCGTCTGGTACTACGAGACCAAGGCAGGTCTGTTCATAAACTTCGTCCCGATATTCGCAATACTGTGTGCCTGCGTGATTCTCCGGGAGCAAATCACTTTCTCGCTTGCAGTCGGCGCGGCCCTGGTCACCTCGGGTGTCTATCTGACAAACAGGACTCCGAAAGCCTCACCGGCATGACAATTTGTGCTCATTGGTATTGTGTGACGCTCTGAACCTCTTCGGAAGGCTCGACTGCCTGGACCTCCGAGAGCACCCGATCCTCGATTAGCGGGTCCTTCTCGGAGCTGTTCCATACCCGCAGGTCGGTAATTTCGACCTCCGTCCTCAACTCATCTCCCAGAAAGACCCCAAGTGGACGGCGGTGCGAAACAAAATACCGGTGCGAGCCGGGCATCAGCGGACCGCGCCAATCGTGATCGGCGGCTATCGGGGTGGCGGCCCATTCATTCGACTCGGAGAGAATCTGGCCATTCGAGCCGAAAACGACAACTCGAAGAGACAGGAGAGATACAATCTCGCTTCCCTTGTTGACAACCTCGATCTTCGTGCGCGCCGTTCTGTGCTGGTCGGGCGTCAACGCCGTCGTGGCGTAAATCTCAAGCTCGCCGGCGTACTGCGGCTCGCGACGGTCGTCCAGGACGTCGGCCAGGGCCGGCGGCAACGCCTCCTGCAGCTCGGGCAGGCTTCCGACAGCGTCTGACACCAGAGAAACGAGCTTCTCGGACCTCTCGCCTGCAAAGTGTATGCCGTAGATGACCAGCACCGTACAACTGATAATGATCGTAATTACGATGGCGCTGAGCCCCATGGCCACAGATGATAAGAATGTGTGTTTCTTGTACGTGATTTTTGGATAATCGCTCATAACCGGTACTCCTAAACTATTTGACCCCTAACCTACGTTCTTAGTCGCAGGCCACCGGCAACAATTTCTGAATTTCTCCGCCTTTTTTCAGTATTTCTTGATTTGAGGCAAATTAACGCGTGAAATTGGCACCCAAAGAAGAAGGGGGCCTATGCCGAGTTGATCGGCATAGGCCCCAAGTTGACAAACGTCTTATATGTCCAGCAGAATTACCTGCTGCTTCAATTCAGTTCTCAAACAACCTACCTGATCAGCCTGATGTCGTCGAAATACATCGTCCCTGTGCCGCCGGCAGCCGGACTACTCTTTGTTCCAAAGCCAATAGTAATGGTATTGACGTTGGTGAGGTCCACGCCAGCAAATGCCTGCAAGTCGATTACCCACTCGTTCCATTTAGTTGTCTGCGTCCCAGCAGGATTGTCATTGTAGACCACGACATTGCCGTTTAGAGCAACAAACATCCGCTCGGCGGCATTGCCGGAATCGCCGCGGAACCACAATGAGAGCTTGGTGACGCCTTCTGCAGTCCAGTCGCGCGGATAAACCAGCGTCAGGGTTGCCTCAGACGTCTTCATATTGTTGTCGTAGGAATATGGCATCGACTGCGCGCCGCCGTGGACAATTGTCTGCTCGGCATAGGGTGGAAGGTCATTGCCAACGAGCGCGCCGTTTGTCGTGGTTCCAAAACCGTCGATCCACTTGTCGAATATCCTATTGCTCGCCGGATCAGGCGGATCAATGTCATTGTAGGATTCAAAATCGTCCACTGCGATGAAGTCGGCCGTCGAAAAGCTCCATAGCAGGCCTTTCACGGTCTCAGCGGCATAGACCGCATCGACGCGCCAGTAGTACTCTGCGTCAAACGCCAGTCTGCCTGGATCGTGACTCTCCGAGCCCAGTGCCTTGTTGCCGACATACTCAGGCGAAGCCGTAGTGGCATTCTTGACGGCATCGGCATCGGTCCCGAAGTATAGATCGCTCGAAGCGGCATTATCCGCTGGCGTCCATGAAAGAGTCGCGATCATCGGTACATCCACAGCCGCATTGGCCGGCTGCGGATTGCCCACGGCGCCCGGCGTCGTGAAAGTCCAGATATCACCTTTGTGCGTGGTCGGGGGACTAAACTCATCGACCCGCCAGTAATAGACCTTCTCAGGTTCGAGCGATCCCGGGCTGTGAATTGCAGTCCCGCTCGGGCTCCCGCCGACTGCATCGTTTACATCGTCGAAACTGGTGCCGACATAAACGGTGTGTAATGCAGCGCCGTAACCCGGCTGCCAGCTGAGGGTCGCGTCCAGATCGACGAACTCGGTGCCGTCAGCCGGATCGGGGTTGTAGGCAGTATACGGTTGAACAGAGAAGCTCCACACGTCACCTCTCCAAGGACTTGCCGCATTGGCGTCGTTGATCTCATCGACTCGCCAGTAATAAGTCCTGCCCGGAACCAGGCCGTCCGGAATGGGAAATCCTGGAAATCCGGCGATAAGAGTCGTCTCGGTCATGTTGCCCTGGAATGTATCGCCGATGCCGGCGCCGACGTCATCGAAATTCTCGCCCAGATATACGTCGTGCGAGACAGCACTCTTGCCCGGCGACCAACCGAGGGTCACCCAAGTCTGCTCGATCATCGCGCCGTCCTGAGGACTTGGTCTGTGAGCTACGTCGGGCGGCACCGGAACTGCCGAAATACTGAGCGTATCGTGCCCTTCGGCCGTGATTCGCACGCCCTGCACCAGCACGTCCGTCATGACGACGTAGCCATAGGCTGTCTGGCCATTGACGTCGACTCCCGTGCTGGCATAGGGTGCGCCGCCTGCCGCGAGCCTCATCGCGGTTCCCAGTGAGCCGTCCGCCCGGATGGCCTGAACGGTACCGTTGTCATTACCGTTTCGCTCGAACACAAAAACCGTATTCGTCAGGAAAGGAAAAACCGTCTCCTGAAAGTTGATCCCGTCGATCGACGAAATGTTTTCAGCATCACCCGGGACAGCGAAGAAGAAGTTGTCGGCATTCGAGCCCACATCGCCGATCTTGGCGTTCGACGAGGGGTTGGGTACCGTCGGTGCCGCTGCGGGAACGGGATCCCCTTCCGGCCACAACGTCTCAACGCCGCCATCAATGTACCACCGCGTCGTTGTGCCCAGTGCCACATCCTCATCGGCGACAACATATTCGATCCCCTCATGCCGGAAACTGATAATCTCGCCGTCAACCACTGTCACATCCGACAACCCAGTGAGTTTGTCGGCACGGGCGGACGTAATGACGACCGCCGGCACAAGCAACATTATAAGAATGAATCTTTTGGACATAGGAGTCCTCCTCTAAATCAAACAGTTGGTAACGGTTCGGCCGTTAACGCCGTTCTGCCCGGTCCAGGCAGGGCCTGGTATCTTTGAGATCTGCCTGCGTCTGCTCCTTTCAAACCCTGCCCCTTGATGACGCGACAGGATTTCTATCGTCGAGGCACGCAGCGCCCATCATTGATGGTCGTCCTATGCCACCGCCGTCCCTGTGATCACCGGGAACCGCGCGGAACCGCAAGAACCCTGCCCGCCAAGACTCCGGAAATGCACAAAACCTGCACGTTTCAAATGTACCAAATCGCCGGGCCTTTGGTCAAGAAAAAAACGGATTGTCGGTCGCGGTCAAAAACACGTTGTCTTGTCTGCCCTTTTCTGGTATAGTCTGGCGTTACGTAAAAGTTGTGTGTTATGCAGGATTGTAAGTATATCCGGCACACTCTCGCCCTGAGCCTGTCGAACGGGGCGGTCTTTCTAAAGCGAAAAAAGGAGAAAATTGTGAAGACAAGAATTAGCATTGCGATGTTGGTATTGGGCTGTCTGATTGCGATGTCGGTTTATGCAACCGACGAAAGTGCCAAAGAAACGACGGTGGCAACCGCGCCCAGCGTTGAAGCGGTGTCCGAGAATTCGATCTCCCTCGAAACGGAAATGGAGAAAGTCAGCTATATAATCGGGACACAGATCGCCCGAAACTTCAAGAGCCAGGAAATCGATGTTGACGTCGACTCGCTGGCCCAGGGAATCAAGGACGCTCTGGCAGGAACCACGCTTGCGATCAGTCAGGAAGAGATGAAGACGGTTTACGGTGCCTGGCAGAAGCGCATGAGGGCCCAACAGGCGGCCAAGCAGGCAAAGGAGGCTTCTGAGAACCTTGCCAAGGGCAATGCGTATCTTGCGGCCAACAAGACCAAGGAAGGCGTCATAGTTCTGCCGAGCGGTCTGCAATACAAGGTGATCAAGGAAGGTACGGGCAAGACCCCCGTCGCGACCGACAAGGTCAAGACCAACTACCGCGGCACGCTGATCGACGGCACGGAGTTCGACAGTTCGTATAAGCGCGGCAAACCCGCTGAGTTCCCCGTCACGGGCGTGATCAAGGGTTGGGTCGAGGCCCTGCAGCTTATGAAGGAAGGCGGCAAGTGGGAGCTGTACATTCCCGCCGACCTGGCCTACGGCTCCAGGGCAAGGCCGACCATCCCGGCCAATTCCGCTCTTATTTTCGAAATTGAGCTGCTTGAGATCGTCAAGCCGGCCGAACCAGCCAAACAGGCTCAGCCGGCCGGGACAGCCAAGCCGGCTGGACAGGCCAAACCGACTGGTACGGGCCAGTAGGAAATGCAAAAATATGCACGGCAGGGCGGGGTGTGCCCCACCCTGCCAATTGCTCTTCATGCTCGACGTGAAAGAGAAAATTCTTGAGGCGTATGCGGCAACCGAGAAGTTGCGCCGTGACTTGATCGACAACGCGACGGATCAGTATTTTGTGTCTCTTGAAGCGGGCGATTCTCCTTCGCACGCTGAACTTGATGTAGCGCAGGCGGCGGCTCACTCGCTGCTGAAAAAGGAGCTGCTCAGTCCCACCTCGATATCGCTGGTCAGCGGCGGCTCAGTCACCGACGAGAATTTGGCGGCTTCGGTGGCGCTGTCGTTTGACTCGATTGCCAGAGAGTTGCTGATACCCGAACCGGCGACTCATTCGGAGCCCAGACCTTTTCGACTCGCCATTGGCGCCGTGATAGGCGCCATCCTGGGAATGGTCGTTCTGACTCCGCTCTTTAGATTGGCATTCGACATGCGCGATGTTGGACTGGCCGTCGGCGGGCCGTTTGGTGCACTGTGCGCAGTTCTGATCGTTCACAGGGCCGGGCGTAGCCGCCTACTGCGCAAGCTGCTGGGCCGCCGCAGGCAGATTCGATATGACCGGAAGAATTACGAATTGGTTGTGCGAACGTCTATCGAACAGTGGTTGAACTTCGCGGTTCCACTTTTAGTGATGTTGTGCTACTGCAGATCACAACCGGCGGCCAGTCCGGCTGACCAGGAATCAGCGTTTCGGCGGATCGGAGCCCTTATCTACGCTCTGCATCGCACGGCGCCGGAGTCACTATCGGTAGCGGCCGACGAGCTGATCCAGCAGGCGCGAAATTGCGGCTTTGACGGGCTCGAAGGTGCGCCTGCATTTTTGTCCGCTGCGGCAGATAAGCAGAACGTGATCGAATGGACAAATGACTTGTTGACAAAATATGAGACCTTCGGCGACGTGGCCGCGGGCGACAAGGTCAGGATCGAACGAAAGCCCGTCATCTTCGACGGCAACGTGATGGAACGCGGCCTGGTGAGGAAGCTTCGAGACAAGTAGTCGATATGAACGATGCGAGCATCTTAGCCATAGACTTCGGTACGACGAACTCCTACTTCTGTAAGTGTCCGGCGGACCAGATATCTCCGGTCGGAGTCGATTTTGGCTCCGGACGCGACGGCATCCCGACCGCTATTCTCTATCGCCAGGATAGGAAGCCGCTCGTCGGCAATCCCGCACTGCACGAGTACGGGGAATCCTCGAACGAGCAGCGCGAGCAATACCGCCTGTGCACACAATTCAAGCCCGATGTGACAACGAGCGAAGAGGCCGCAAGGAACGCCGAGGACTTCCTGCGCACCGTTGTGGAGCAATCGCAAAAGCAGCACATCGTCCTCGACCCGGCCCGGCACGAGGTGATAGTCGGGGTCCCTGCTGAAGCTCAGGAGGCGTTCAGGACCAGGCTCAAGGAAATCGCCAAAGCGGCCGGCTACGGTGACGTCAAGCTCCTGGACGAACCCAAGGGGGCTTTGCTGTCTCATCTGTGGCACAAGGACTTCTCCCCGGACGAGGCTCTCAGAGGCGTCCTGATCGTCGATTTCGGCGGGGGCACGTGCGACTTCGCCTTCTTGCGCAGTCTCGATGAGATACGCTCATGGGGTGACATGGAGCTGGGAGGGCGGTTGTTCGACGATCTGTTCTTTCAGTGGTTTCTGGATCAGAACGCCGACGCTCTGAGCCAGATCGAAAACGCCGGTGACACCTATTACGTCCACTCGTATCTCTGCCGCGAGGTAAAAGAATTCTTCTCTCTAACAATGGCGCGAGATCGCAATGAAAGCGTCAACAAATCCGTCGGGCGCTATGGCAGCGTTAGAGGTATGAACTGGAAGACATTTCTCGACAGGGCCAA
>LJTR01000289.1 GCA_001303465.1 Phycisphaerae bacterium SG8_4 | reverse complement strand
ATACGTGTCGGGGGCGAAAGTTATCAGGTCCGCCGTCCACCGGGCCGACCAGCCATTATCCGGCAGCGGTGCGCCTGGGCCGGTAGCGCCCCAGTTGAAGTTGACCTCCGGATCGATCCGCGTGAAGGCCGGCGCTCCGCTCAGGCTAACGTTATTGAAGTACTCGCCCTTGAGACCGCCTTCGCCGGTAGTTATAGTAAAGCTCCATACGTCGCCTTTGTGTGTGGTGACAACATCGAATTCATCGACCCGCCAGTAGTAGCTCTTACCCGCCTCAAGTGTGTCCAGAGCAAAGGTTGTTGTAGCCTGTGCAGCTCCTCCGGTGGCATTGTTGACCTCGTCAAAATCGTCACCGAAGTACACGGTGTGCAATTTCGCGCCCCAACCCGGGCTCCAACTTAGGTCGGCATCGGCATCCACGAACAGCGCGCCGTCAGGCGGATTGGGTGTCCAGGCGGTCTTGGGCGGAACCGTAAAGCTCCAGACATCGCCCACCCACGGACTTTCTGGATTGGCGGGATCGACCTCGTTAACTCGCCAATAGTAGGTTGTGCCGGGCGCAAGACCCTCCGGTACAGGGAATCCGGGGAATCCGACAACGAGATTTGCCGCAGCCTGGTTGCCTATGAATGCAGCTTCGGCGCCGGCGGCGACGTCGTCACGATTGTCGCTTAAATACACGTCATGAGAAACCGCTGCTTCTCCCGCCGTCCAGCTCAGGTTGACCCACGTATCGGCATGTACGGCGCCGTCAGCCGGGACGGGGGCATCAGCCTTGAAAACTGGCGTCAGCAGCTCGATCTCGGCGATCTGCATGTAATTGCCCGCAGTGCGGACAGTCGGGAACATCACTTGATAGTGCTTGTACGCGATGTCATTGTCGAACTCGATCGGCGTCTCGGTCTTTGTACGCCGCGGCCACGCCGCGGTGCCGGCGAAGTCCACAATCTCTCCCGAGGCGATCAGGGTGTAAGGTCCGTTGATGCTATCGTTGGAGCCGGATAGCTCCCAATCGACTGGGTCGCGTCCGTCCGCGTCGTTGGCAGTTGTGAAGGTGAGTCCTGTCACCACAGTCGAACCAGCCGCAGGAGTGACTCGGATACCCGTGGCCACTGTCCCGCCCTCATAGTGCAGATACTTCGTCAGTATCTGGTCGTCGACAGCAAAAGGCGGCAGTTCGTTGGGTGGCGTGTTTTCATTAGGGACTCCCAGCACGGTGTCCTGCGGGCTCGTAACGTCACGCCCCGCCTGCGCTGCGCCGCTGAAGATCAACGCCGACGCGATCACGATGAGAATTGGTACGTTTCTGAACATAACATGCCTCCTTTAAGAAATAGAACTAGTATGAACCATGTTCTGGCGACATGCCAAAACTCTCTTTGCGTTCGACGGACCGATTGTCCTTTGAATCGCGATCTTCTATTTCGCCTCACAAAGGGTCCGACAGTGTATTTTGGCCGCCTCCTTGAACCACTCCTGTCCGATTCAGGCCCTATAATAGCAGGATGTTATCTTGCTGTCAACAATTTTTCACCGCGTTCAGCACTCCCCCGGCATTCAACGTCGGGGAAAATTAAGAAGTTGGCTCCAAATCCCTTCTGAATTCTATATTCTGCATTCTTCCGGACTTCGCAAGAGTCCAGTTTCCATATTGCTTTTCTGGCGACAATAGCTATCCTTGTGGAAATAAGTGTTGACGGCGATGGATTATTAGTGTGTCAGTATTGCCGCACTGTAACTGGAAGAGACGAAGAAGCTCATCAGAAGGGGAAAGACCGTTATGTGGAACTACTCTAAATTCTTGGTGTTTATGCTCTTAGGTACATCTATAGTATGTGCGGGGCAATGGCCGCACTGGCGGGGGCCCAACTTCAACGGTTCGACCGACGAAACGAACCTGCCCACGGATTGGAGCCAGACAGCAGGTATTGCCTGGAGCGCCGATTTGCCCGGCTCTTCGGCGGCCACGCCCATTATCTGGGGTGATCGTGTCTTCATCTCAGGCGTCGACAGTGCAAGAGAGATGCTGGTGGCGATGTGTTTCGATCGCTCGAATGGCAAACTCCTCTGGCAGCACGACATAGCCGAAGGTATCAGCCGGGACCGGCGGAGCACCTTCGCCGCTTCGT
Organism: Phycisphaerae bacterium SG8_4; assembly: GCA_001303465.1. Taxonomy (GTDB): domain Bacteria; phylum Planctomycetota; class Phycisphaerae; order Sedimentisphaerales; family Anaerobacaceae; genus SG8-4. The sequence continues at coordinate 4,301 of LJTR01000289.1, read as the reverse complement.
CACCGGTTACCGACGGCACGATTGTGGTGTTCTTCTATGCCCGCGGCGAACTCGTGTGCTTCGACATGGGGGGTAACCGTCAATGGGAACGCAACCTCCACGACGAATATGGAGAGTTCGCAATCCAGTGGACCCCTGCCAGCAGCCCCACGCTGTTTGACAACAGATTGTACGTGCAGGTGTTGCAGCGGGATGTTCCCGCGCGCGGCCACGGCATGACAGACAGAGTGAACGAATCCTACATCCTGGCCGTGAATCCACGAACCGGCAAGACCCTGTGGCGCCATATCCGTCCGAGCAAAGCCGTAGCCGAGTCGCGCGAAGCATTTACTACGCCGATACCTGCTTCCATAAACGGCAGGCAGCAGTTGCTGGTCATCGGAGGCGATGCGCTGACCGGACACGACCTTGAGACGGGCAAGGAACTATGGCGATGGGGCACCTGGAATCCAAAGCGGATCGGCCACTGGCGACATGTCCCCTCACCGGTTGCCGCCGGTGACATCGTGTTGGCCTGCGCGCCCAAGAACGATCCGATTTATGCCATACGGGTCAAGGGTGATGGCGTCTACGACGACAGTGCTATCGCATGGGTCAGCCGGGACGTGAGGGAGGTCTCATCCGATGTCCCGACGCCGGCCTACTACGACGGCGACTTCTTTGTGCTCAGCGATCTGCGCAAAGCCCTCTCACGAGTCGAGCCCCAGACGGGCAGGGTCAAGTGGAGCATCCAGACTCCCGGCAGCGCCAAGTATGAGGCTTCACCGCTGGCCGCGGATGGTAAAATCTACCTGATCGACCATTCGGGAGAAGTCGCTATAGTCAACGCCGCCGACGGCGCTGTCGTCAAACGCATCGAGATGGACAAACCCAGCGGCCTGACAGCCGTTCGTGCATCAATTGTCGCCGCTCACGGTCATATATTCATACGAACGACACACAGGTTATACTGTGTTGGCAGATGATGCTGGCCTGATTTCGTTTACGACCTCATCAAATTCCCGCAGAACTCTTTCGTCCTCTTGCCCGATGAAAAGGTTGAGAAGTAGAATCGTCAGGCAATTTGCCCCAAATCCGGGGACGATTTCATACATCGTGCCGCCAAGGCCGATCTGCTTCCATAGCACGAGCACAACCGTTCCTGTCACCATTCCCGCCAGGGCCGACTGCCAGCTCGTCCTGCGGCAGAACAGTGCAAACAGAATCAACGGCCCGAACGCCGCTCCAAAACCGCCCCATGCGTACGAGACTATGTCCAGAATCGTGTTGTTGCGGTCGAGAGCCATGAACAACGCTACTGTCGAAATTGCGACAACGCAGCCTCTTCCTACCAGCACAATTTCCCTCTGGGACGCACGGGGTCGGATGGTCTTGCGGTAGAAATCCTCCGAGAGCGCCGAGGACGAGACCAGCAACTGCGAATCTATAGTTGACATGATCGCCGAGAATATAGCCGCAAGCAGTATCCCTCCGAACCACGGGTTGAACAGATCGCGTATCATGTAGATAAAGACCTTTTCTTCTTCGCCGCCGCTGAGGTTCTCGAACAGTGGTATGGCGAGAAAGCCGACAATTACTGCTCCGCTCAACGACAGAAAGACCCAGACGATGGCGATGGTCATCGACTTTCCGAGTTTCTCTGCCGACTTGATGCTCATGAAGCGCACAAGTATATGCGGCTGACCGAAGTAACCCAGTCCCCAAGCCATGCTGGAGGCGATCATACAAACAGCAACGGGCCACTTCTCTGTCTCCGGCACGAGGCTCGCCGAGATGCCTTTCAACTCCATCGCTTCTGTTATTGCCTCGATCCCTCCGGCGGTATTGTACGTCAGCACCGGGACCACCGTTATCGCGAAGACCATCAACGCACCCTGTAAGAGGTCGGTCCAGCAGACCGCCAGGAAACCTCCGAGTGACGTGTATGCAATTACGACGAATCCTCCTACGATTACTGCGAGATGATACCTGACGTTGAATGTTGATTCGAACAGCTTTCCGGTCGCTGCAAGCCCCGCCGATGCATATATTGCAAAGAACACCAGAATTATTATCGCCGAGACTATCCTCAGCAGGCCCGTAGGATCCTTGAAGCGTGCTTCGAAGAAGCAGGGCAGCGTTATCGCACTGGTCTTTTGTGTATACACTCTGAGCCGGGTCGAGACGAGTATCCAGTTTAAGACCGTACCGATGAAAAGACCTGTAGCAATCCAGACTTGCCCGGTGCCCGCCAGATAGATCGTACCAGGCAGCCCCATCAGCAGCCAACCGCTCATGTCACTGGCCTGAGCAGACATCGCCGTGACCCAGGAGCCCATCCCGCGGCCTCCCAGCAGATAGTCTTCAATGCTGGCCGACTTTCGATAAAAACAAAAACCGATGCTGAGTAGAAGAATGAAATAGAGAACAAATGTAACCAGAGTTGGAATTGACATTGAAGAATCAGCCTAAAACATGGAATTGCGTCTTACAGTTTCTTGGCGAAGTCGTTAAGCAAATTGACCAAACTCTCAATCGTCTCCTTTTTCGGTATCGGCAGTCTCAGATGCTGTTGTCCCGTTGTTTTGTCAGTTTCAATTCTCAATCCGGCAGGTCCTCCGGTTCCTGGTTTGTCCTGGTGGCCCTCTCCACCAAGCAGCGTCTGGCCTATCTTGTCGAGAAAAGTCAAACCCGCCGAGATCAAATCGTTCCATGCCTGCTGCGATCCAGTACCTTCCTTTTCTTTGGCTTCTGTTGAAACATCTTCTTCGGCGCGCTCCCCATTTCCTGCTGCCTTGGCCTGCCGGGGCATCGGTTCGGGAATGGTGCTGGTGGCCTTGTCAACGGACTCCATAAATCGCTTCAATCGTGTGCCGCCGAGGAAGACTTCGTCATCTCCCTTATCGAGAACACCCGAAAACATGGATTTCTTGAACGAAAGCAGTGAAAGCATTCCATGTTCGATCGTTCCCTGGGCGACGAAGTTCACCACGCGCACGGGCCGGCGCTGGCCGAGGCGATGGATTCGCCCGATACGCTGTTCGAGCACCGCCGGATTCCAGGGCAAGTCCATGTTTATCACGGCCGATGCGTTCTGCAGATTCAGTCCGACTCCGCCGGCGTCTGTGGAGAGAAAGACTCGACAATCGGGGTCATTCTTGAATTGTTTTACCAGATCCCGCCTTTTTTTCGAGGCGACTCCACCGTGGAACAGCACATGGTTGCGGCTGCGTGATTCGAGGCGATCCAGGAGTAGTTCGTGTGTCCCCAGCCATTGGCTGAACACCACTACCTTTGTATCAGGCTCCTCGAAGATCTCTTCGAGCACTGAAATCAGCTCGTCGGCCTTGACGCCGTGATCGGTTTTCTTGTCGAGAAGATATGTGCTGTTGCAGCTCATCCGCATGTTCTGCAGTGCAATCATGAGTCTTGTCCGGTCGGTCTCTGAGAGGAAGCCGAACCGCCGCCACTTGGCGACGATGCGCGCGACAATCTCGCGATTCTCCTCGTGATGCTTCATCTGCTCGTCCGTCATGGGAACGAAATAGTTCTTCTCCAGCCGTTGAGGCAACTCCTTCAAGACTTCGTTCTTCGTGCGCCGGATGAGAATCGGCGCCAGCGATTCGGCGATGTGCGAGAGGTGGTGATATCCTATCACCTTGCCGCCATCGTCCAAGTGCTGGTGCTCGGCAAGAAACCTAAACAGCGGTCCGAGGCCGAAGCGGTCGACAAACTCAACTATAGAGTGCAGCTCTTCCAGCCGGTTCTCCAGTGGTGTCCCTGTCAGCACAATGGCATACCTGGAATCGAGTTTCTTGACACTCTGTGCTCTTCGAGTTTTCCAGTTCTTGATTCGCTGCGCCTCGTCGAGAATAATCATTTCCGGGATCCACTTGCCGATGAGGTCAAGGTCACGGTGGATGATCTCATAATTAACGATCTTGTAGAATGAATCCGAGGCGTAAAGGCGGGCCCGTTTCGGGATCAGGCCTTCCACGACTTCGACTGAGCGATTGCAGAATTTCTCGATTTCCTGTTTCCACTGATGCTTGAGCGAGGTCGGGGATACGATCAGCACGCGCTCAAGGCCGACCGTCCGAGCCAGCATCTCAACGGCTGCAATAGCCTGAATGGTCTTGCCGAGCCCCATATCGTCTGCAATAAGGCATCGCCCCGCTCGGGCCGCGAACAGTGCCCCCTTGCGCTGATAGGGATACAGCGGAACCTTGAGCAGCCTGGCGAATGCCTTGCTCGTGGCGCCGCTCGGGAAGGCCTTGTCAATTCGTTTCTTCAGGTCGATCTGATCTCTAACCTGGGCGATG
>LJTR01000288.1 GCA_001303465.1 Phycisphaerae bacterium SG8_4 | reverse complement strand
TCGCTCGGCGCGGTATTGCCGGCTCCGCCGAGTACGTGGCGGGGCACGATTGTGAATGCTGCGGTCGCGGCAGCTCCGCCCAGCAAATTCCTCCGAGTGATGTTCATCGCTGCTCCAACAGAATTGGCTTTTCGGTCTCTCATATCTGTTGTCTCCTTTTTGTGTCAATCTGCATCGGCCGTCAAATCGGCTGGACCGATATTGGCCCGGCCGTCGGCTTCTCTCAGAGAGCATTATAACAGGAACAGCCCAGCAGGTACAGTCCTGTCAGACCACAGATCGAGCTTTACCACAGATCAGGTATTCCATTTGCCCACGGGTTACACTGGCGAAAAAGGCTCATCGTCGATAACATTACACGGTAAGTAAAACGACCTGGAATAGCTCAGGCAATCAGAGGGGCTCAAGCAGTCGCCAAAAGAACTGAAGGACAAGGAAATGAATAGACGAGAATTCTTGGGCACATTAGCGGCGGCAGTCGGCGACCGCAACAAGACGTCTGACACAGAGGGTCGTTTCGGCCTGTCCATCAAATTGAAGGGCAGAAAGAACTCATCGATCAAACGTTGGGATGTCATTACTATCGGCAATCTCTCGCGCAATCGCTACTGGGGCGAGAGCAAAGATCGCGGCGTTCGATCCGCAATCTGTTCCTGCACGGTGATTTCCGGCGACGGTTTCCACATAATTGTTGACCCATCCCTCAAGGACGAAGAAGCAATGGCAATCGAACTCGATAGGCGCACCGGGTTGAGCCTCGACGAAATTGACGCGGTTTTCATCACCCACCAGCACGGGGACCATCATTTCGGCCTCAAGCACTTTCCAAAGGCCAAATGGCTCGCCGGCGCCGAAGTGGCCGCCGGCCTGAACAAGTCGGGAAGCTACGGCAAACCGATTGTCGCCGCAGACGATTCCCTTTTCGAAGCCGTGGACGTCTTATCGACGCCGGGGCACACTATGGACCATCACAGCCTGCGCTTTGACTGCAAGGGATTGTCGGTTGTAATCGCCGGCGACGCCGTTGCGACACAGGATTTTTGGGTTGAGCGCATGGGATATTTCAACGCAGTGGATTTCGAACTGTCGGCCCGCACGATGGACAAGATCGCCTCCATCGCCGACATAGTTGTTCCAGGCCACGACAATTACTTCCTCTGTCTTTGACCTGCAGCTTACGGCTCAAGTTGATTTACACAGCTGCGGTCAAATCGACTCCATGGACTTTGCACTTGTGCCCGAAAACCGGCCGCGACAACCGACTCTGGTCGCGGTCAGCGGTCAATCCACGCAAACCTGACATCCAACCTGGCAGTTAGGTCCGGGCCCGCAAATCCTGGGCGGCGCCGGCAGCAGTAGTGGCTCTCGGCGAAGCTGAAAGTCTGAACCTGAATTGCCGTCCGAGCGACTTTTACTCCACAGGTACGATCACAAGCCAACCACTCAATCTGCCCGCATCTTCAGCCCACGCATTCTGGCACTCGTAATCCTAATGCGCTCTAATGGTCATCCTACCCGGCCCGGCTTCATCGGCAACTCGGCTGGCGACCTCGATCAGGTACTCCTTGCCTTCAATCGCCCAGAATGTGATCTGAGATGCCCAGCCCATGCTATCGACATCGAAGTCGTCATTGCAGCCGATTAGGTCATCCATCGTCGGGGGACAATCGGTACCGTCGTAGATGGCGAGCTTCGGATCAACCGAGTAGTTATCCCCTTCAAGGGTCACGGTGACGTTGCCTGTTTCGGTGGCAGTATAACGATACCAGAGGTTTGGTGTGTCAATACAGCGATCGTCGCCCTCGATGCCGTCAAACGTGGCTTTGCTGGTGTCGTATGCCAGATCTGTCACGTTTCCGGACAGTTCGATGGCCTTCTGACAGGAGTCGTTGCCTCCCGGTAAGTCACGAACCAGCGCAAAGATCACAAAATTGCCATATTTTTCAGCGATGCTGAATCCATGTTCGACTTGAGTCACGTAACCGGTCCTCATAACAGTGACGGTATATTTCTCCTTTATGAGTGGAGCAAACGCACAGTCGCCAAGGTCCGATGTCTTGGCTTCCATATAATCAGTCCCAGAACCTTCCTGTTCCATAATGACCGTGGCCCCAGCTATCCCAGAGCCGTCCTCGGCCTTCACAAATACGGCTAGCTGTCCACGATTATCGCCCCCTGCTTCTGCCCGGAAGTAGGCGATTTCGGCTGAACCGGAACCTCCGCCAGGCTCTCCGTCACCTATGCCAATGTACGCACTCACTGCCTTGGTAAGATCTATGCCGGCGAACTCGGTTAGCGGGATTCTCCAGTCTACCCAGTCAGCAATCAGTGTCGCCGCAGGATCCGGATACACTACCGTAGCAGTAGCACCGGCAGAGTCTTCGATCGCTACGTAGATCGGCTCAGCGGAATTGGCTTTCGAATCACCCCGGAAACGCAGCGTAAGGTTCCAAGCAGTGCCTCCGGCCGTCAAATCCGCGGGCGTATCCAGGACCAACTCAGTAACGTATGGATAGGATGTGTTGTCATAGTCCAGCGTCTGCTGCTTGTCCAGGATAGGTACGTATTCTTCTGCCGAGAAACTCCACACATCGCCTTTGTGCACGGTGTCGTCGGCCTCAACCTCGTCGATTCTCCAGTAATATGTTGTGCCGAGAACGAGGCCTTTTGGATAAGGAAATCCCGCAAGGCCCACAATCACTCCGGTTCCGATCTGGTTGCCCTTGAATGTACCTTCAACTCCCTTGTCTACGCTAGAATAGCTCGTGCCCACGTACACGTCATGCGAGGCAGCCGTATCGCCGGCCCTCCAGGAAAGCGCTGCCCAAGTTGCGATGCGCAAGGCGCCATTCGCCGGGCTCGGTTCGGATGCCTGCTGAGAAACGCCTGTAAAATCTGTCTCCACAAAACCGTCAGGCAAACCACCGCCGTTCGACAGGCCTACAATACATTCGTCAGCATTGATCTGAAGCCAGGAAAGCCGAATTCTCCCGTCAAAGAACATTTCGATCTGGAATGTATTGGTAGCGGTATCGCTGTATTCCGACACCGCCTGCCAAGTGACGGCTACCCTGTCGTACATTTGCCTGCTTGTGACAGCGCCAGCCCAAGCGGCAGTAAGATCAGTGTAAAGTGCGGAGATGCGCAGAATCTCAAAATGCTCTTCCAGTGTTTGTGAGGCATCGGCATCGCCCTGGCCAAAGGTTATATAGCCGTTGGGGCTGACCCAAAAAGTTGAGAAGCTCTGTCCGAATATTATTACTTGATTGCCCAATAACGAAACTTTGACGGGCATATCATCGCCAAGGCCCAAATTGATGCCTCCGGCGGGGTCGACAGGCAACTGCTCGGTAGTCTGCAGCGAATAGGTATAGGAAGTTCCGCTCGAAGTAGGAGTGAACATGACCGAAGAGTATTCGAGATCGAAGCTGTCACCGTCTCCGAAAAACTCCTCGGTCAGGCGGGATTGCCCGCAAGTGATTGAAATGCCAACGCTCAGCACCAAAACCAAAGAAAATAGGTGACTCAGTCTGCAAAACATCTCATTTCTCCTTTCATGAGGCCCTTAGCCTTTGTCTGCCTGTTCTTCGAACAGGTACCGCGGTGCCTCAAGCGCACAAGCCCTGCTCCAGAGTTCTGCTCACGTCACGCTCCGGGAAATGCACAGCACCCTGCCACCGCACACACGGCAAGAAGTCCGGTTTCACACCCTAACATCCTTACAAGCACGCGGATTTCTGGTCGATCACCATAATCCCGACTCTCACCGACCAAAACATAGTATAACCGAGATCGAGGGCAGCCGCAACAAAAAACTGCGCCTGTTTTTCTACCGGGCCCTGCCATGCAAAAGTCACGTGCTTCAGGAACAGAGACCCACCCCCAGCGAAGCAGGCGCCTGTCCGGCGAATGGTCACAATGACGTTCATCGCGCGGGCCGAACTAACGGACCGCATTATTGGACTCGGGGCAGTTGCTCTATCGATGGCAAAGCATGCTCCCAAGCTCGCTGGCATATTGTCCTGAGAAGCCATAGACTTGGCTCTGAAATCGAAAGTTGTGTCGCCTAAGAAGCAAGAGATGTCAGGAGATAGCATTGATGTCACTGGACAAACCCATGATTCCTGATAGACTGGTGACCATACATTGATGCTAATCGCAACGGTGGAAGCAGACATCCGGAGAAATTGAACATGAGGTCTGTGATTCTCCTGGTAGGTACGTGTATCGTGCCCTTATGCGGCATTGAGCTGTCGATCGCTAGGGCAGGAGATTCTGCGGACGCCAATCAAGGCAAGCAAGTACGACAAGGTGTGCAGCATTCCGGCTTCCCCAGGCTCCAATCTGAGGCCCATCCACAGAGATCGCACAGCCAGCCTGTGGAATTACTCAGGAGAATCCCGGGCCCCAAATTCCTGTTGCTGTTCGTATGCCTGGCGGCCGTCTGCATTGTGGTTGGCTGGCTATGGGCGAATGCGGATGGTACCGATTCCTATTCTCTCCCAGAGCTCACCCGTCTGGATCCATTTGCCGCCGCCGCGCTGCGCGGAGGATCAGCAGCAGTCATACAAACCGCAGTGCTCAGCCTGTGGAACAAGAACTTGATAAAGTTCAAGAACCAAGAGCAATGGTCCATGCGGGATGATCTGGAAGCGCAAGATCAACAACCACAGCAGAACCTGCTGAGCCCGATTGAAACAGATGTCCTTGAGTTTCTGCAGGATTTTCACACGCCAAGCGAACTGTTGAAGACTTCGCGTCGCCGATTGAAAAAGTATTTGAAGCCAGTCTACGGCGAGCTGCAACAATTGCATTTGACTCGTACAAAGAAACAGCAGACTCGCGCGTGGCTGGTCACAATTCTGACGGCCTCTGCTATTCTCATGGTCGGAGGCACAAAGCTGTATCTTGGCAGCATATACAAGAAACCTGTCGGTTTTCTTGTTCTGCTCTTGCCTGGGGCGATCGTCGCACTCTTTGTGGTGGTCAAACCCTGGAAACGGCTGACAAAGCTCGGGGACCGGTACCTGAATACGCTGCAGAAAGAGTACGACTGGCTGCAGAATACGACTCAACTGGAGAGAAACGCCGAAGGACTTGACCCTGCTTTTTGCGTCGCAGTTTTCGGCACTACCGCACTCGCCGGCGTACCCATGTATGAGGCCTTCAATGAAATCTTCCAGCCGGCAGCGGACAGTTGGGGCAGTGCTTTATGCGGTGGCTGCGGCGGCGGTGGTTGTGGAGGCGGTTGCGGAGGTGGCGGCGGCTGCGGGGGGTGCGGAGGCTAGTCGAGATGAGACTAAGAACGATAAACACTGCCTGGGCAAGACTCTGTGCATCGAGTGACGGACTACTTCGCCGGTGCACTGCAAACGAGTACAGGCTCAAACGTTGCCCGCGCAGTTGCCCTGATGGTAGACTCCATGTCACCAGCATGAACGGATTCTGTATCGGATAGAAAGCATATGCTATGCTGATGTTCTCCTGTAACAGCTGTGGCCAGAAGATCAAAGTCGAGGATAGACTTGCCGGCAACACTGTTACTTGCCCGCAGTGTGGCAAGGCCACTCCCGTTCCTGGCTGCCCGGACAAGATCAGGTTTGGCTGTGAAAGCTGCGGCCAAAGAATAGCCGCCGCCAGAGACAAGGCCGACAAAAAGGGCAGGTGTCCAAAGTGCGGCAGTCAAGTCGTCATACCTGGCGACAAATCTTCTGTGATCGCCGGTAGGTCGTCAGATTTCAGCGACTCTGTCCTTGCAGGCGGTGATGCTGCCTTTTCCGGAACGGATACTGCCGATTCAGACGAGCCCGATCAGACAAGTGAACGCCTGATACTGAGCCTGACCATTGCGGCCGGCGTGATCGTGCCTCTCCTGATCATTCTGATAGCCCTTGGCGGGCTTTCCGACAAGGTGAATCTCAACCCTCTCGAGATGCTGAGACAGATTCCCGGCCCGATATTTCTACTGGTCTTCATCGCCCTGACGGCGGCGTGTGCGGCAATCGGCTGGTTGTGCACAAATGCAGATATGACAAACCGACACCCCCTGCCGGATCTTACACGACTTGATCCCTACGCTATCGCGGCACTACGGGGTGGCGAAGCTGCGGTCATGCAGGCAATCGTCCTCAATCTCCTGAACCAGAAACTGGTGAGCATCACCCCCCTTGAACGTCAGGGCCGGTGGGGCAAAAGAGAATTTGAGATAGTAAGTGTACCTTCGGCGAGGAGAATACTGACTCCACTTGAAGAAGAGGTGTATCAATTCCTGGAGACACCTAAGAACACGAGGCAGTTGTTTGAAAGTGACGTGTACCTCAAGATCAAGATTCATCTCGACTCTGTATACGATGAACTGGAAGAATTACACCTCGCTCAATTCGGCACGAGCCCGGTCCGTCGTTGGGCAGTTACTTCAGTGATGGCCTTGATTGTCGGCACAGTTGGGAT